>VXZF01000171.1 GCA_009845645.1 Gemmatimonadota bacterium
AAATACAGCGCGGGCTGGACTATCTGCGCGACTACGCCGCCGATCACGAGGGCCTGCTGCTACTGGTCGGGCTGGCGCTTTTCGCCCTTTTGCGCCGCCCGGCCGAGATGCGCTTGGTGGCCGTCGGCTGGTTGCTCTTTTGGCTGGCTGTCGCGTGGTTGGGCGGGGACGGCCTCCCCATGTATCGCTTTGCGCTGACCCCCCTGCCTCTGTTTGCGGCCTTGGCCGCAGCCTTTGTCTCCGACTTGGTGCAGCCCTTTTTAGCAGCCCGCAAAAGCGGAGTGGCCTTGGCGGTAGTGCTGGGCTGTGTTTGGTCCTATACCCATTGGTCGCCGCCGCGCCTCAAGTCGCACTACAGCGCATATCAATTTCAACAACAGGTGGAAATTCCCCGCTGGACCCAGGTGGGCCAGTGGTTCGCCGCCAGTGCGCCAGCAGGGGCTAGCATTGCCGTCGTGCCCATTGGCGCAGTGGCGTACTACTCCAAGCTCGAGGTGCGCGATATGCTGGGCCTGACCGACCGGCACATTGCCCGGCGCAACCTGTCGGGCCTAGGCCGGGGCTGGGCCGGGCACGAAAAGCACGACGGCCAGTACGTCCTCCGCCGCCAGCCCACGTACCTCCTGCTGGGCAATGTCGATGTGACCGAGCAGCCTCGCGATCCCCGCAAGCGGCCCTTTATTCCCTACGACAATCCCCACATCTGGGCACGGGAACAGGACTTGTTTGCTACCGAACTGATTTTCGAGCGCTACCAGCCGCGCTCGGTCCAGCTTGCCCCGGGACAGTACCTCAACTTTTACGAGCTAAAACCAGAGTTCCGCCAGCCATAACCGCGCCCGGCATTTGGCATCTAGCTAAGAACTCCGTAGCCTATTCGCAGCCAATTGCCCAGCATCCTCTACACCATCCCAATCAGCCCATGTCGCGTCCGCAACCGCCCCTTGCTGCCCACGTGACCGGGCGCGGCATCTTCATCGGCTGCGTCCTGTGCGCCGTCATTGCCATTGGTGCCCCCTACGGACGCCAGCTAATCCAAGGCACTTCACTGGCCCTGACTTCGGCTACCCCGATCGCATTTTTCCTGTTTTTCGTACTGCTTCTGACCCTGCATCTAGTCTTGGGCTGGTGTCGGCGCGGCTGGGCCCTCCAGCGGGGCGAGCTGATTACCATCTTCACCATGATGATGGTGGCTGCGGCCATTCCCACCAAAGGCGTCAACGGCCTGCTCATGCCCATGATTACGGGCACCTTCTATTACGCCACTCCGGAAAACGATTGGGTCGACCAAATTCACCCGTGGCTACCTAGCTGGATCTTGGTAGCCAATCCCGAAGCAGTTAAAGAATTTTACGAGGGAGCCAGTCGCGGCAGTGGTATCCCTTGGGCGCATTGGCTACCTCCTTTGGGCGCTTGGCTGCTGCTCTACTGCTCCCTGTATCTAGCCGTGACCTGCCTCAGCGTCATTTTGCGCCGCCAGTGGGTCGAGCACGAGCGCCTGATCTACCCGCTCATGCAGGTGCCGCTGGCCATGATGGCCGACGATCCGCAAGGCCGGCTGTTAAAGCCCTTCTTCCGCAGTTGGGCCATGTGGATCGGCTTTGCCATCCCGGTGGTCTTCATGAGTTTTTTTGCTCTGCACAACTACTTTCCCTGGTTCCCCCAAGTCGTCCTCCGGTCCTCCGTCGACGTGTTTCGCCAGAGTATTTTCCTGACCTTTGGACTCAATTTTCTCATGCTGGGCTTTGGTTATTTTATCAATACTCAGATCGGCTTCAGCTTGTGGTTTTTTTATTTGCTGCACCAGCTACAAGAGGGGCTGCTGTTTTACTACGGTTTGCAAGATACCCAAGCCGAATTGGGCTGGTGGACCGAACCGGGCATGGGACACCAGATGATGGGAGCACTCATCGTCTTGGTTCTCTCGGGACTGTGGATAGGCCGACCCCACTTCAAACGGGTACTACAAAAGGCTTGGCGTCGAGACGCGCCGATAGAAGACGGCGATGAGATCATGTCCTATCGGTCCGCTGTCTGCGGCGCAGCTTGTGGCATTGCCGGCATGTGGCTCTGGCTGTGGCAGACCGGCATTCCCGCTTGGATTGTCCCAGTTTTCCTCTTTGCTGGCTTGGTCATCTTCATCGGCCTAGCCCGGGTCATTTCCGAGACCGGACTGCCGATTTTCAAAGCCAATATGATCCCAGCGGGCTTTGCCGTGTCCAGCGTAGGTGTGCCAGCTTTGGGCGTAAAGGGCATGATCGCCACCGGCTACACCATGGTGTGGTGCGGCGACCTGTTGGTCTTTATGATGGCCCCCTTGGCTCACGGCCTGCGCCTCGGCAGCGAGTTGCAAAGCGGCCAGCGCCGCCTGACGTGGGCCGTGGGCTTGGCCATGGTCATCGCCTTAATCCTGTCGGCGTGGTTTACCATTTACCTCGCCTACCGCTATGGCTCGATGAACCTGCTCATTTCCCAACACTACTCCGAAGAGCCGTCCCGCTTTGCCCTCGAAAAGATCGCTAATCCCACCGGTCCTAGCCTGAGCGGGTACTTGTGGATGGGCGGGGGAGGGCTGATCATGGGACTACTGCTTGTAGCCCGGCATCAGTTTTTGTGGTGGCCTTTCCATCCCCTCGGCTTCTTGGTCAGCCACGGTCGGGTAATGGACGGAATTTGGTTCACTCTTTTTCTGGCCTGGCTCTTTAAGAGCTTGGTGCTCAAATACGGAGGGGTAAGTTTGTACCGCCAGACCCTGCCGTTTTTCTTGGGCCTTGCCTTGGGCCACATAGTTATCGGC
>VXZF01000320.1 GCA_009845645.1 Gemmatimonadota bacterium
ATGGGGTAGAGCCGGGGGCAGATCAGCTATTTTCCATGTATATCCGCTCGGTTTTTGGTCCCGGCAACTCCGGCTTTGACCGGATCCGGCTGCACTCGTCGTCCTCGGTCCCGATTGAGCTCGTCTCGTTCCGGGAGGGCAGCGAGGCGCAGTTGCGCACCGGCACCGGGCGGGACCTATGGCCGGGCCCGCTAGAGCTAGAGCGGCTGGAAGACGGGTCGGTGGAATTGGCTTTCCCCGCGCCGGTCACCGGTGGGCGGCCGTTGTACCAGGCGCGTTTCCGCACGCGGGTGTTTTTGAGTGGCACCACCTTTGGCGCCGAACTGAAACGCGCGACCCGACCCGAGATCGTCCAAGCGGTGAGCGCCGGCGACGCTGGGTCGCTGGCTGCGAGTCAGTCGCTAGTGGTGGTAGCCGATGTGGAAAACTTCCCGCTGTTGGACCGGGTGCGCTTGGTGCCCCAGGTCTTCACCCCCAACGGCGACGCCATAAACGACCAAGCCGAGATTCGCTTTACCATCTACCGCCTCATCCGGGCAAGGCAGATTGAGGTCGGGATCTACGACCTGTCCGGCCGCAAGGTGCGCGAGCTTTCGCTGCACCGGGAAAACCCCAGTGGCGACCACTCGGTGGTTTGGGATGGTCGCGACGACGCAGGAGCACTGGTGCGGCCGGGAACCTATCTGGCGCGCGTCGCTTTCGCCGCCGACGTAGGTGCGGGAAAAACCCAGGCCGCGAGCTTGGTGGGGGTGGTCTATTGACTAGGCGAATAACAGTTTGGTTGACGGGCGTTTTGGCCTGCTGCGCGTTGCGCGCGCCAGCGGTTGAGGCGCAAAGTGCGGCCGCGAGCCGGTGGGGGTTACAGAGCCTATCGGCGAGCGAGCTTGAGGTGCCGCACCTCAAGCTGGAATACATCACGCCGCGAATGCACCGCTGGTACGCGCCCCGGCATCTGGCCGAAAGCTATACGCGGCCTTGGTACGACGCTGGCACCTCCTACGCGCGAGGATACTACCGGGACTACTTGGAACCTAACCTAGAGGGCGAGGTGTGGTACGACACCTTCGGCCACCGCTTGGGGCACGGCTGGCTGGTCTATACCTGGGAACAGGAGCAAGCCAAGCGCCAAGGTAGCCTGATCCGCAAAGGCGTCTACGAGACCTTCTTCGATAGGCTGGTGATCGCCTCGGACGAAAGCAGGGGGACCAGCGCGCGGTTGATGGTGGGCAACCAGCTCTTGACCGCCTTCACGCCCTTGACCTTCAACAAGACCGCCTTCAATGGGCTGCGCCTCGACTGGGCCAACGAGTACCTCGTGGGGAGCCTGCTGCTGTCGCGGCCGAGCCAGCCGGACAACGGTCCCCGCACCGATACCACGCACCTGTTGGGGGGCCACGCCGAGTTCAAGGCCGGCGACGCAGCGCTCCTTGGCGTTACGTATATCAACGCCCACAACGCGCAAAGTCAGGTGAATATTACGTACGGCAACCCTCTGTACGGGACGCTGACCACCGGCCAGAACAAGCCGCTGAGCAAACTGTGGGTGCGGCTCAGGGATGATTCGCCGGCCGACGAGGTGAGTGGCACATCGCTGTTCAGGTACGACATCGTGCTGGTCGATACCAGCGGCACCCAAGTGCGCGGGCGAGAAATCGGCTTTTTGCCGCGCATTGAAGGAGGGCGGACGCGAGCCGGGGCGCTGGTGGCCGATGGTTCGGAGACGATCCTGCTCGAATACGATCTCGCCGCCCTCGACTACGAAGGGTTGCGCTCGGCCACCTTGCGCCGGGCCGCAGTCGAACTGGTGGTTGCCGACGACTACCGGGTCGAGATGGCCTCGAACTTGCAGACCGACGGAGAGCGGTTCGACCCGCAGATCGTGTTTCTCCCTTTCGCGCGCTCGCCGGGCAACGTCCAAGACAACAGCAACAGCCAAGTGCTGCGCCTAGACTACGGATTGCCCACTGCCAACGAACTGCTCGGGATCAATTGGGACTTGGTCGAGTGGCATGGGATCTCATTCCAAGGCGAGGCCGTGGTCAACCGACAGCACGGCATGTACCCCAGCCCAGACCCCAAGAACCTGCACCACTTCGTTAAAAGCGCCCACGCCGCGTACGCCGAAGTGGCCTACAAACGCTATCCCTATGATCTTGCCGGGGAGTTGTTCTCGCTGGCCGACGGCTATTCGACCAACTACTGGCTCGTGCAGGCCAACGGCAATATCCATTATCAAGGGCCGGTTCCCCAACTCTACGAATTCATCGATGACGACGACGACTACAACGGCCTTCCGGAATGGGAACGGCCCTTCCAGGGGGGCTCGCCGAGGGCCTTTCCCGGCTACGACGAGAACCGCGATTTCGTCTACGACTACAACCAGAACCGCAATTTCATACCCGATTACGAAGAACCTTTCCTGCGGTTCCGCTCGGACCGGCCGCAGTATCTCTTCGGCCTCGACCTCAACCACAACGGCACGATCGACCGCTTTGAGAACGACCTCCTGCCCGACTACCCCTACAAGCGCGACCATCGCGGTTTCAATATGTACGCACGCGCGCATCTAGGGCCAGATGCGAGTTTGGCGCTCGGACACCAGCGGATGCGGCTGATTTCCGGGGATGGTCGGACCCATGCGGTGTACGCGCTGGCGGCGGCGCGCTGGAGCCTTATGGGCGGGCAACTGCGGTTTTTCGATTTCGCGGCGCGCGTCAGGGACGACATCCCGGACGACTTGATGCAATGGGTACAGCCGGTGGGCGCGCTGGGGCGGATGCAGACTGTTGTGGAC
>VXZF01000033.1:0-1515 GCA_009845645.1 Gemmatimonadota bacterium
GGTACTTTCCCCGGTCGCGGGAGAAGGTGGAGCAGTACTTTGGGGAGGCTTCAAAAGGGAAGATGCGGTTTGGGGGGGATGATCTTTACTGAGAATTAGGAACTGACGTTACGCAGTTTTACGTCCCGAGCTTCCCATCCCTGTACCCTTTCCGCTACACTCCGCCGCCAATCCCCGCCGCTCGTCTCTGAGCCACCGCCGTGGCACGATTTTTGCAATGATTTGCGTACCATGGCCGAAATCGATACCATCGCCAAACAGTTCATCCACACCTACCCCGCCGACTTCGCCCGCTTCGCCCTCCAACGCGACGACGTCGAAAACGTCCGCATACTCAACACCGAGCAAACCCGCGCCCAAAGCCGACGCACCGACAGCCTCCTCCGCGTGGACCTCGACGGCCAACGGGTGCTGGTCCACCACGAGTTCCAAACCACCGACAGTACACCGCCGATGCCCCGCCGCATGGCCGGCTACCTCGGCTATCTGATCGAGTACTACGGCCTGCCGGTGTATGCCCACGTCCTCTACCTGCGTCCCACCGCCGGCCGACGCGATCCGGGTTTCTACCGGCAAGCGCACCCCGATTATCCGATCGGGATCGGCTACAAGGTGATCCGGCTGAGTCAACTCGACGGTCGCGCCGTGCTCGATGGTGCCTATCTGGGGTTGCTGCCATTTGCGCCGCTGATGCAGCCGCCGGCCGGCTTGGCCGCCGACCAGTGGCTATACCAGTGCGTCGAGCAGATTGAGACCGCACCGCTGGCCAAGGAGGCCAAAGCCCAGTTCATGGTGGGGTTGACGATTTTGAGCGGGTTAGTGTATGATTATCCAACCATTGAGACCATCGTCCCGGAGGAAGTTATGTACGAGTCATCGGTCGTGCAGCATTTTGCCGAGCGAGCCCTCAAGCAGGGCATTGAGCAGGGCATTGAACAAACGCTGCGCGAAAACGTCCAAGAAGCGTTGGCGATTCGCTTTGAACTGGCCGAGTCGGATCCGTTGGCCGCTCGCATTGGGGCTATTGACGATGTGCCGCGCCTCAAGCAGTTGCATCGAGCCGCCATCGAGGTGCCCAGCCTCGAAGCCTTTACAGACCTATTAGACGCCGACGAGTAAGGTCGCCGCGTAACGTCAGTTAATAACGATAAACAACAATTATATGGCGCAAAGCGAATCCTACTCGTCCTCTCCGTCCTCTATCGCCTCGATGTCAAATGCCGCCGCGATCAACGCCCGCGTGTAGGGCTCTTGTGGCGCGGCGAAAACCTCCTGCGTCGGTCCCTGCTCAACTACCAACCCCTCCTTCATCACAATCAACTCGCTCGCCAAGGCGCGGACCACCTTCAAATCGTGACTGATGAACAAATAGGCCAAGCCGTGGCGCTCTTGTAGTTGCAGCAACAACTCGACGATTTGGACCTGCACCGTTTTGTCCAACGCACTAGTCGGCTCGTCGAGGACCACGAAGCGCGGCTTGAGGGCCATGGCGCGGGCGATGGCGATGCGCTGGCG
>VXZF01000033.1:1615-2788 GCA_009845645.1 Gemmatimonadota bacterium
CGCTCCTCGACATCCGGGAGGCCGACCAACCCTAAAAACTCCATAGCCCGGTTGCGCGCTTCCGCACGGCTCAGACCCCGATGCAGAATCAGCGTTTCGCACAGTTGCTTTTCGATGGAGTGCAGCGGGTTGAGCGAGGTCATCGGCTCTTGGAACACCATCGCCACGCGGTTGCCGCGCAACGCCTGCAACCGCGCCGACTCAGCGCCCAACAGTTCTTCACCGTCAAAGCAGACGCTGCCGTGAGGATGGCTGGCGCGCGGGTAGGGCAACAGTTGCATCACTGAGAGCGCTGTAACCGACTTGCCCGAGCCAGATTCGCCGACCAGTGCCACGGTCTCACCGCGTTCGATGCTGAGCGAAGCACTGCGCACGGCCTCGACATCCTCTCCCTCGACGTGGAAACGCACGCCCAAGTTTTCGATGGTCAGCAGGCTCATGCGCCGTCCTCCCCGGCGTAGGTTTTGCGCGGATCAAAGGCGTCGCGCACCGCCTCGCCGATAAAGACCAACAGCGACAGCATCACCGCCAGCGCTAAAAAAGCCGTAAAGCCCAACCACGGCGCTTGCAGGTTGCGCTTGCCTTGGTTGAGCAGTTCGCCCAGCGACGGCGAGCCGGGCGGCAGGCCAAAGCCGAGGAAGTCGAGCGAGGTCAGCACTGCCACCGAGCCGGTGAGCACAAAGGGCAAAAAGGTCAGGGTAGAGACCATGGCATTGGGCAGCACGTGTCGCCACATGATGCGGCGGTCGCCTTGGCCGAGGGCGCGGGCCGCTTTGACAAAGTCGAAGTTGCGCGCGCGCAAGAATTCGGCGCGCACAACCCCGACCAAACCCATCCAGCGAAACAGCAGCAACAAGCCAAGGAGCCACCAAAAATTCGGCTCCACCACGCTGGCGAGGATGATAAGCAAATAGAGCAGCGGCAAGCCCTGCCAGATCTCGATAAAGCGCTGGAAGAGCAGATCCACCCAGCCGCCGAAATACCCCTGCACCGCGCCCGCGGCAATGCCGACCGCCGCGCTGAACAGCGTCAGCAGCAGACCGAAGAGCACGGAGATGCGATAGCCGTAGAGTACCCGCGCCACCACGTCGCGCGCTTGGTCGTCCGTGCCGAGCCAGTTTTCAGCGTCGGGCGGGGAAGGTGCCGGCTGCTTGAGGTCGTAGTTGACGGTGT
>VXZF01000103.1 GCA_009845645.1 Gemmatimonadota bacterium
TCGAGCTAGAGCAGGCCTTTATCACGTACGACACCGGCGAGGGCTTGGCGCTCACTGTGGGCAAGTTTCTCAGCTGTACCGGCTTCGAAGCGGCCGAACCCACAGGTATGTATCAGTATTCGTACTCGGCTACGCTGGTCTATGGCGGCTATCAGAATGGGATCGCGGCCTCCTATGGCTCGGATATGTTCGGTCTGTACGGGGCTGTTGTCTCCAGCGTGTGGGACGGCGCGGAGACCGATGTCTCGGGGGATGAGACCGACGTGGGGTTTGAGGCTCAGGTTGCCTTGATGCCCGTGGAAGGGATGACGGCCAAAGCCGCGTTGGCTAGGGAAGACGAACAGACCTTGATCAACGTTTGGGGCATGTTGGAGACCGGGCCGCTGACGGTCGCAGCCGAGGTGAATTCGATGAGCGATTGGGATGGGTACGAGTCGGGGTTGGGGTATCTCGGGATGGTCAATTACGGCCTGAGCGATCAGGTCGGCGTAACAGCCCGGTACTCGGCTATTGCGTGGACTCCGGTTGGTGGCGGCGAGGACGACGAAACGAGCGAGATAACCATCGCTCCGAGTTTCGCCGTTTCGGACAACTGGGGTCTGGTGGCCGAGGTGAAGATGCTCACGGTGGGTGACGCCGACGCGGTGACGCAAATTGCGCTGGAGTCGCTGCTAACGTTTTAGGTGGGTGGAGCGGAGACGGCCGCTTAGCAGTTTAGCGATTGGTACGGTAAAAGGTAAAAGGTACATGGTAATCAGGCCGTCTCCGCTCCGTTTCACGGGGCGGAGTTCAATTTTGTCAAAGGGACAACAGGTTCTAAAAATACTGGCGATGTGGGTCTTAGCGGCTGGAGCTGCTGGGGCCGACACGTGGGACGAGGAGCAGTTTGCGCGGCTGGCCAGCGGTGATGACGCGGAGATCGAACAGGCCGTAACCGACTTGGCTGCCCGCTACGACCAAGCGCATTATGCCTTGATGCGGGGGCTGTTTAGCGGGGAGATCTATCGCTGGAGCGAGCGCGAAGTGCAGAGCGGCTTGGTGCTCATTGGCGACGAGGAAATAGACGAGTACGGCGATTCGATAGTCCCGCTCTTTACGGCCTATCCCGAGCGCGTGCCTATCCTCGGCGAGGATGGTGCGCAGGTCAAGGTCTCGCTCTACGATATAGAAGAAGTTGAGACCAATCGGAAGATCAGAGCGCTGATCCAACCCTATTTGCTGCAGATGGAACTCTTTCATCCGGCTGCGGATAAGCGGCGGATTGCCGCTGAAAATATCGGCAACAAGGGAAATGCAGCCGCCATCCCGACGTTGCGTCGTTCCATCGAAGAAGAGACGGATGGATCTATCCGGCGGTTGAAACGCGTGTCGTTGGCCAAGCTACAGTTGGCCGACGCGGAGGCGGAGGTGCGCTTGCAGGCGGTGGTTGCATTGGGGGAACTGCGCAGTCCGTTGGCCATACCTGTGCTAGAGGGACTTTTGAGTACAGACGAGTCTGGGGTCTTCGCCGAACCTGACACGCGGGTCCGGGAGCGGGCGGCATCGGCCCTGACTAGCTTGCGGCGCTTTAGTTCCTCTATGCAGGCGGTGCAGACGATTTTTATCGGTCTGAGTCTGGGATCCATTCTGGTCTTGATGTCGTTGGGGTTGGCGATTATCTACGGGCAGATGGGGGTGATTAACATGGCGCACGGCGAGTTTATGATGATCGGTGCCTACACCACGTTCGTGGTACAGAATCTGTGCTTGGCCGTGCTGCCGCCGGAGTACGGCGATCTGTTTTTCGCCATCTCCTTTCCGCTTGCCTTCCTAGTCGCTGGCGGCGTTGGGTTCCTGCTGGAGGCGTCGATTATATGCCGGCTATACAGCCGACCGCTCGAAAGCCTGCTGGCCACTTGGGGCATCAGTTTGGTGCTGATTCAAGCGGCGCGCAGCATCTTTGGCGATCTGACGGCGGTGAAATTGCCACAACTGCTAAGTGGCGGCTGGGAAATGGCTCCCCAGGTGGTGTTGCCCTATAACCGCATGTTCATCATGGCGCTGGCCGCGGCGATCGTCGGGATGCTGTTGGCGCTTTTCTTTCGCACGCGCTTTGGGCTCAAACTGCGGGCTACGACCCAAAATCGGGCGATGAGTGCCTGCGTCGGGGTTCCGGTGCGGCGCATTGACTCTATGGCCTTTGCCTTGGGCACGGGAATTGCCGGGGTCGCCGGTTGGGCGATGACACTGATCGGGAACGTCGTGCCCAATATGGGCCAGACCTACATTGTCGATTCGTTCCTCGTGGTTGTCACCGGCGGGGTCGGCAAGTTGCTAGGCACGATCAGCGCCGGGCTGGGGATCGGCATTTTCAACAAGATGCTCGAACCGCTCTTTGAAGCCGTGTACGGCAAAGTAATCCTATTGGGCTTGATCATCGTCTTCTTGCAATCACGCCCGACTGGCCTTTTCTCTGCCAAAGGACGGAGCGCGGAACTGTGAGCGAGTCTAGGCACCACATCGTCGCTGGTTCGCTGTTCGCCTTTTTTGGGGTGCTAGTCCCCCTGCTCAACTATCTGGGCCTAGTCGCCGATACGACCCTGAATCTGTGGGGGCGCTATTTTTGTTTTGCCATCGTCGCCCTTGGGATGGACCTGATTTGGGGATTTACCGGCATTCTATCGCTGTGTCAGGCGTTCTTCTTTTGCTTGGGCGGCTACGCCATCGGCATGCACATGTTGCTCAAGACAGGGACTAAGGGCGTGTACGGCAGCACGTTGCCCGACTTCATGGTTTGGAAC
>VXZF01000390.1 GCA_009845645.1 Gemmatimonadota bacterium
CGTCCGCACGGACCCGGCTTCGTTGATGTGCGCCAAATGGGCGGGGATGGTCCACTGCCGCCAGTGCTGCGCCAGATCGACTACCACCTCGTCGCCGCTTAGCTGGTAGCCCCGCTGGGCCTCAACAGGTGCCAAGCTCAGCGCCAAGCCGACGAAAATTTTCTGCACGACCGAGTTGCTTTTCATGGCTGTGTGGGTTCTCTCACCCTAGGTAAAGAGCAAATCGGGTATAATTACAGTATTAGTGGCAACTATATGCCGCTTCCCCTACAGATGTCAAACGCACGCACGGAGCAAATTTGAACGAGGAAGGGCCGCCCGCTATATTCCTCGCTCACAATCCACACTCTCTACCCTCACCTCCTGCCAACCTCATGTCTCGCCTAGGAATTCGCTGGGTAGTCCTCTATTTACTATCCATTCTCGTGCCGGCCGCCCTGTTGGCCTTTCTGAGCGTGCGCTCGCTGCGCGACGTCCGCGACAGTGTGCGCCAAGAATTGCGCTCCAAGACGGTACTAGCACAGGACGCCTTCGACCGCTTGATCAACAGCCGCGACCAACTCCTGTCCGCATATAGCGAAGACGGCGCAATGGACCCGCGCCTGTACGCGGGTTTTTCTGAGATTGCACAAATTTTCGCCATTGATCCCTCGGGTGCATTGCGTCATCCTGCGGTGCAGCCCTTGCACTTGCAGGAGCGCCGAGCGGCCTTTGCCGCGCAGATGGAAAAGGCCGCAGAGCGAGAATTCGGCCACCAAGACTGGGCGGGCGGCGTGCAGCTCTACCACCAAGCCTGGAAGGAAGCGGCCAGTCCCGCCGAAGAAGCCGAAGCCCTCAACGCTCTTGCCCGTTGCGCCTACAAAGGAAAGGACGCGGCGATGGAGGAGAAGGCGCACCGGACACTGGTGACTCTCTACGGCCATGTCTTCGACGCCGACGGAGCTCATCCCGTTACCCTGAGCCATTTGCGCCTAGGGCGCTATGCCGCACCCGAGCAGGCCCAAGCCAGTCTGATGGCTTGGACCGAGGCGCTGCTCAAAGGTCGCTATCCCCTCTACGCAGGCTGCCAGCAGGCCCTGCAAGAGGCTCACGCGTTGACCCAAGGTCGGCTGGCAGACATGGAAGACCGGACCGTTCTGCTGGAGCGATTGGCCCTGATCAAGAAGGGCCTTGATTTCTCAATGCGCTTTGGTCCCGTAGTGGAAGATCAATGGGCCAGAGCCCGAGAGCAGGGTTATCTATCGGGAGTGTGGCCCGATGGAACGAGTTTTCTCATGTACTTGGGCGCGGCTGAAAGTGGTGGCGTGGTGGGCATTCTATTCGACTGGGCTGAGCTGACTACCCTAGTGCAGGAGCAAGTGGAAGGTCTGGCGGAGCGGGATTTTTCCCTTGCCCTGTTCGACGCCGATGCGGAGGCCGCTTTTCTGGCCGCGCATCGGGAGGCTATCTACGAGACCGGGCCGGCTAGCCGCTGGATGGACCGAATACGGCTAGGTATTTGGGCGGCTGATACTTCTGCGGCCACTGGGTACCACCGCACGCGCAACTATCTGGTGGGCGGCGGCATTTTCGCCTTGGCCGTATCCGTGGTTTTGGGTGGGCTTATGATTCTGCGGGACGCTGGGCGCGAGGTGCAGGTAGCCCGCCTGCGCTCCGAATTTGTCGCCAATGTATCGCACGAACTGCGTACTCCGCTCACGTCTATCCGCATGTACGCCGAGACCCTGCTCATGGGCCGCTACCGGTCGAATGAACAGATGCAGGACTATCTGACCACCCTCTTGCATGAGAGCCGCCGGCTGTCGCGCTTGGTGGATAATGTACTCGATTTCGCCCGCATTGAGCGCGGCGACCGGACCTACCAGCGCCAACCTTGCGACCTAGGGACTGTAGCCCGAGACGCGCTGGAGACCTTTGGCGGAGTATTCGCCGCAGAGGGCTTCGAGGTGGAGGAAGCTATTGTTGCGGAACTGCCCCCGGTACTAGCCGACCAAGAGGCAGTTGAGGGCGCGGTGGCCAATATCCTAGGCAACGCAGTCAAGTACTCATCCGAGCACAAGGCCATCCGCCTAGCCGTAGAACAGCGCGATGCCGAGGTGATCGTAGAAGTAGCCGACCGAGGCATCGGCCTCCCCGCAGGCGAGGAAGATCGCATCTTCGAACAATTTCACCGAGGGGCCAACGCGGCCAGCACTGCGGGCACAGGATTGGGATTGTCTCTAGTCAAAAACGTGGTCGAGGCACATGGAGGTCGGGTGGAGGCCGCCAACCGACCGGATGGCGGCAGTGTATTCCGTCTATACTTCCCAGTGCATACCGAGGACAACGCCCATGCCTAGGATTCTGGTAGTAGAAGACGAAGCGGCCATCGCCCGAATACTGGTCGATAATTTGATCTTTGAAGGCCACGAGGCCGAGGCGGTCGCCGATGGAGCCGAGGGGCTGGAGCGAGCCTTGGCTTGGCAGCCGGATCTGATTTTGCTGGATGTGGTGCTGCCCACGATGGACGGGTACGAAGTGTGCCGTCGTCTGCGGGCGCAAGGAGCGGCCACGCCCATCATCATGCTCACAGCTCGCGGCGAAGAGGTCGATAAAGTCCTAGGCTTGGAGTTGGGGGCTGACGACTACGTCACTAAACCAGTGGGCGTCCGCGAACTCATGGCCCGGATCAAAGCGGTGTTGCGTCGGGGCGCGTCGGCACCAGCCGCGGGCACAGTGCTGGAGTTCGGACAAGCGCGGATCGACTTCGACCGCTACGAGGCGACCGTGGATG
>VXZF01000543.1 GCA_009845645.1 Gemmatimonadota bacterium
TGCTACCTACCGAAAACACCGCTACGGCGGCAAACTAAACAAAGTTCGCGTATCTTACAACTACGGCTCCTATTGAGCAAACTTCAGGAGAAAAATTGAAAGAGATTCACTTCCGTAAAGTCGCAATAGCGCTCATTCTGGGCTTTCCCCTACTGGATTGGTGCCAGATTGGAACTGACACGCCATGGAACAGACTAGAATTGGCCTGATCGGAGTGGGACGTTTCTGTCCTAACTATCACATTCCGAATCTCATCCAGCGGAGGGACGTGGAGATCACAGCAGTCTGTGACATCTCGCAGGATCGTCTGGACAACCTGCCGGAGAGTCTGTGCGCAAGCCAGACCAGTCGGGATTACCGCGACCTGCTTGACCCCAATCTCGTGGACGGTGTCGTCGTCAGCACCCCAAATCAATATCACTATGAACAATGTAAGCTCGCGCTAGAACGGCGCATACCCGTTCTCGTCGACAAGCCGACGACAGTCACAGTAGCACACGCCAAAGAATTGACCACTCTCAGCCAGTCACAAGAATGTCTATTAATGACAGCTTTCACGCGGCGTTTCATGGCGAGCACAGAGTATGTACGCAGCCAGTTAGCCTCTAGTTCCGATGATATTCAGTACATGACGGCGGTTCAGCGCAGAGCCGGCGGTAACCTGGCAGACGGCGGTATGTTGCATACGCGGACGGTACATATCCTTGATGTACTGCCCTGGCTCGTCGGACAGCGTATCGTGGCCGTCGCTGGGACCGTCGCCTATGAAGAGGCAGGTGGAGTTGAGGATTTTGTCGACGTGCGGCTGGATTTTTCTGGCGGATTGTGCGCGCACCTGTTGTGTATCAAAAACTGTGACGAATACGAGGATGAGGTCACGGTTTACAGCACACGAAAGAGCTTCCGCCTTGAACGCAACCTGCTTTTCACAATGGCGCGGCCCTCTGGATGGGAACCTGTCGAAAACCCCTCTCACCAAGGATCGTTGACGGGTTACTTCGTCGATGTGATCCAGGGGAAAAAAGTCATCGAGAGCGCACCTGGTGTGGACCCGCACAGCCGCGACGGACTACAGGCTCTAAGAGTGGTCGAGGCGATTCACGAGGCAGGAAGGACCGGCAGGTCGGTTGCCGTACCTCTGTCGGAGATCATCAGGGCTTGACGAGTCTGAAGGACGCGAAAAATCGCTCGATATCCGAGGGATCGTCAAACGCGTAGGGTGCTCCGACCGCCATCAAGCTGTAAAGCCGCTGGCCCACTTGTAGGCTCTGCAATCGCAGGAGGCTTTCGTCGGCAGCTTGTATCTGCGTCTGCCGTGCGGGATGTCCGTCCATCTCAACGGCGGCCTCCGACAGGATCGCCCCCTGCACCTTCTGCAAGATGGCATCTCGGCGCGCAGCAGTCGCGCTATCGGCTTGGACGGACTCGGGCACATCCCCGTAGGCAATGGCGTATTGCACGTCGGCGTGCTCGAACATCAGGTATTGGAACTCTACCTCGCCAAAGGACAACGGCTCGCGCAGCTTGCGCAGATTGGGCCGGCCAGCCGTCTGCACTGCGAAAGCCCCTGGCTCATAGAGCCGCTCCTCCCATTCTGGCTCGCCACGCATCCAATTGACGACATTGTAGGCGACAATAGCCCCTAAGACGACGAAGAACAGCTTGACGGACAATAGGTCCGTTTTGGTCTTAGGCCCTCGGCCCATTTTGGCTCAGGCCATCCCTAACTTTTCTTCGGCGCTATCTACGGGGATATAGCCCAAGACTTGGCGCGGATGGTCGATATCGACCCAGCGCCAGCGGTTGTTGGACACTCCGTAAAAAATATCAAAGCGCAAGTCCGCAGGCGCTTCGATGGCGCGCTGCACGAGCTGAACGACATCGCGCTGGCTGCACCAGATGGCTCCGCCCCGCTCGTCGCGCGGATGGTCCTCAGCATTGACCCAGCCGATGCGCAGACAGGGCACCGATATATTGTGTACGTCGGCGTAGTAACGCGCTAGGGCTTCGCCCCAGATCTTAGTCGCTGGATAGAGGCCAGTGGGCCGATGCGGCCACTCGTGCGTCACGACCTGTACCTGACCGGCATCAACCGCGTCGAAGCGCCCTTCGGAGATGGCCTTGTACGGGTCCTCCTGCTGGTAACCCCAAGACACCATGATCGAACTGGCGAAGACCACGCGCCTGACGCCAGTGCGACACGCGGCCTCCAGCACATTGCGCGGCCCAACGATATTGCTGCCGAGCAGACTCTCCCAACTAGCATCTGGCCGCGGATCGGCTGCCAGTTGCACGACCACGTCCATGCCCGCGACGGCCTCGGCAATCGCGTTGTAGTCGGTCAGGTCTGCGAGGATGAATTTCTCATCGGGAATTCCCAACTCTGCGTCTTTAGACGTCCGCTCCGAAAGTTGGGACCGCCGCGCTAGACCATAGAGGTCATAGCGGTCGGGTTGGGTGCGCAAATGCCGATACACGGCTCCGGCGATCAATCCACAGACGCCGGTAATTAAGACTTTCTTGGGGGCCATTGCTCTAGTTCTCCTCTGGCGTGTTCGATTACAGCAATGTGGCTCAGGGCTCGGTAGCGCTGGTCGCAATCCATACCGTAGCCAACGACGAACTCGTCTTCAATTTCAAAACCACAGTAATTTATCGGCACTGGAAATTCCCTGTGGGCGGGTTTGTTCAGCAGCGTACATACTCTGAGTGAGAGGGGTTGTTGCGACTTTATCTTGGCCAGCACAAAATCTAGGGATCGGCCCCTAT
>VXZF01000675.1 GCA_009845645.1 Gemmatimonadota bacterium
CTGCTCGGCGAAGAACACACGCCGTGGTTGCTGGTGCGGCTCGCCCGCAGGCTGGGCGCGCAAGAGGCGGCAGAGGACGTCCTGCAGGAGGCGTTCATTGCCGCGTACCAGCAGCTAGCGGAGTTGCGCGCTCCCGAGCGGTTCGGGGCTTGGCTGTGCTCGATCGCGGACAACAAAGCGCGCATGTGGCAGCGGCGGCGTATCACGCAACTCAATCTGTTGGATCAGTTCGACTTGGCGGCACCGCCCGAGCAGGAGAAGCAGGAGATCAGGGCGCTGGTGCGAAAGGCGATCGGACGATTGAGTGACCCCCACCGGGATGTGATCGTCCACCACTACCTCAAGGGCTATTCATATCAGCAGACAGCAACCTTGCTGCACCTCCAAACCGGAGTGGTAAAGAGCCGTCTGCAAAAGGCCCGGAAACGCCTGCAAAAGGAGATCATGGCGATGGCGGAATCCAGCACTGCACAGACATTCGAACTCGGCCCGGACGATCTGGCCGGACTGCGTCACGTAGCTCGCTTCACAAGTGACGATCCCAAGCGGCCCATTATGCACTGCGTCTGTCTCGACGCTGGCGGCAGAGTCGTTGCAACGGACGGCTCGCGGCTGCTCAACTGGTCGAGCAAGGGGCTCGCGTCGCTGCCGGCTCCGATGATTCTCGATTCACTGCGCCCTGAAATGATCCCGGATACCGACTCGGCGACGCTGATTCTCGAAGAGGAATCGGCCACGTTGCAGACTGCGGACGGTCGCAGGATGACGTTCCCTGCAACTCCCGGACCGTACCTCAAGTACCAAGAGGCCGTTGGCACTCCCGGTCCGATTTTGGCGGTCGTGCGCAGCGAGAGTCTGATGGCCTGCGTGGAGGCGGTCGAGCCGTTCCTCAGAGAGCATCACGAACTGGTGAAAAGCGGTTGGGAGTACATGCCTCGCGTACAGATGCGGGTGTCGAGCGCAGAGGGGAGACTGGTGCTGCGAACGACGCGGGATCAGGGGTTTAGTCGGACCGAGGAAAATGCGGACGATCTGCACGGCGACGCCCTCCCGGACTGGGAGCATTCCGTGAGTTGCCCTGCTGATGTGACGAATATCGAGGATGGAGGATCATTCCGCGTCGATCTCAATCACGACTCGCTCAAAACGATTGTGGAGGCACTGAAAGACACCGCAGAGGAGATACGGATATATCTCAGGCATAGCGAGGCGGCCCTTCACTTTAAGGTGGGGGAGGACCATCACGCTGCCGTGCTCATGCCGCTGCGGATTGGATCTTGATTATTGGGCAACAACGACGCACTACATCATCTTCCCTTCCATTGTGGTTTGCGTTTTTCGGCGAATGCCCGCGGCCCCTCGGCGTAGTCCTCCGACAGCCGCAGGCGGCGCACGGCCGTCAGGTCCTCCAGTTGGCACTGCGCCTGAGAGATGGGGGACTCGATGGTGTGCAGCGCTACCTGCTTGGCGGCTTGGACGGCGAGGGGGCCGCACTCTAGGATCTCGGCGGCCCAGCGTTCGGCCGTGGCCATCACTGGTTCGTCGTCGGCTACTTCATTGACCAAGCCCATGGCTAGGGCTTCTTGCGCCGAGAACAGCTTGCCGGTCAGGAGCATGCCCATAGCCAAGTGGTAGGGGATGCGGCGCGGTAGTTTGAGTACGCCGCCGGCATCGGCTAGCAGACCGCGCCGGGCCTCGGGAAAACCAAAGCGGGCACTTGCGGCCGCTACGATCAGGTCGCAGTGCAGCGCTAGTTCCAGACCGCCGCCGATGGCATAACCGTTGACTGCGGCGATGATCGGCTTGTAGCAGCGGTCGAGGATGTGGACCGGGGAGTGAACCGGGTTGCGGAGCTGATCCTCGTCTGTTTGTTCAACGCGGTATTTCAAGTCCGTGCCAGCCGAAAAGGCGCGCTCGTCGGCACCGGTGAGGATGGCGACCCAGACTTGGTCGTCGGCGATGAAGTCGTCCCAAGCCCTAGTCAGCTCGGCGTGGGCCGGGGGATGCAGGGCGTTCATCACTTGCGGGCGATTCACCGTCACATAGGCGATGCGGCCCTTTTTCTCGTAGAGGATGTGTTCGAATGGTGGAGTCATGTGGTCTCCTTATTGGATGTTCTCTTTCACCTCCTCCCAGACTATCGCTAAGCACTTCGCGGCGCAAGTGGGAGACGATCTACAGATCGATAAGTGATTGTAAATAGGAGTTGTGGATAGGGATTTCTTGGTTAAAGTTAGAGTGGAGGTACAAAACATGACGAGTAAATACGGCTATTCGGAAGAGGATTTGAAGCACTATACCAGCTACCGGGCAAAGGGACCGATTGTGGTGGATGGATATCTCGATGAGGAATCGTGGCAACTGGTGCCCAAATCGCCGCGTTTCGAGGATTTGGAGGAACCAGGCCGACCGGCTCTTTTCGACACTCGGGCTGCGGTATTGTGGGACGACGAGTACCTCTACGTGGGCTTCTGGCTGGAGGAACCGGATGTGCGGGCGACCTATACCACGCGCGATTCCATGATCTGCGAGGAAAACGATGTGGAGGTTTTCATAGCTGGCGAGGACAGCTATTACGAATTCGAGTTGAATGCCTTGGGCACCATTATGGAGCGGTTCTACGTCTGGCAGGACGCCTATATCGAAGCTGGATACGCCGAGCTGCCTGAATTCGATCTGCTGGGCACTCGGCTGGTGGATACCCTCGGAGGACCGCAGTCGGGACACCGGCATCCGCGCGGGCGGCGCTGGGCCTTCCGCGAATGGGAC
>VXZF01000732.1 GCA_009845645.1 Gemmatimonadota bacterium
GCAGCCGGACAACTGCTGCTGCGCGAAGACGATGGGACGCGGCGCGAGGTGTGGACCGGGGATGTGGCTTAGCTTATGCGCGCCAACACCTGTCCGTCGGCCACCTGATCCCCGGCATGGACCAAAATATCGGCGACCGTGCCCCCGGCGGGAGCCGTTACCGGCATTTCCATCTTCATGGCTTCGAGCACGATGATTCCCTCGCCCGCCTCTACGTGATCGCCGACTTGGACGAGGTGGCGGATTACTTTCCCGGGCATCTGGGCTTGCACCGGCGTGCCCCCGTCATCTTTGGGTGCCGGTGAGGAGGGAGCCACCGCATCTGTCGATTGCTCCTGCTCCAAGCTGACTTGGAAGCGGCGGCCATCCACCGTGGCCGTGTCGCCGTCAATGGCCACGGCATAGCGACGGCCATCAACGGTGATCGCATAGTGCGCCGGACCGTCAGTCGGGGCCTCTTCTTTTTGCTCTTTTTCGACCTTGCGCACGCCGATCTCACCTTCTCCCTTGAGAAAGGCGAGGCCCTTGTCTTGGCAGGCGGCGACGATAAAAATGTTTTCGTCCGTCTCTTCAAGGCCGGCTTCCTGTAGTTGTTTGCGGGCCGGCTCGACGCCCTTGTTCGGATCGGCGTCGTTGCGTTCGAGCGGCTTTTGGGTCGTTGGCTCTAGCTCGAGCTGTTGGGCGGCAATTTCGACGACTGAGGGGTCGGGCGCGACCGGCGTCTTGCCGAAGTAGCCCAAGACCATCTGGCCGTAGGGCGCGGCGATCCGCTCCCACGGGCCGAACATGACGTTGTTGAAAGCCTGCTGAAAGTAAAATTGCGAGACCGGCGTCACCGAGGTGCCGAACCCGCCCTTTTCGACGACCTCGCGCATGGCCTTGATCATGTCCGGGTACTTGTCCATGATGCCGTTGTCGCGCAGCATCTGGGTGTTGGCCGTCAGCGCGCCGCCGGGCATGGGGCTCCAGGGAATCATCGGCTCCACGGCCACGGCTTCGGGCGGCAGGAAGTAGTCGGCCATGCACTCCTTGAAGACTTCCTCGGCGTCGCGGATTTTGTCGATGTCGATGTCGAGATCGTAGTCGGAACCGCGCAGCGCGTGCCACATGACGATGATGTCGGGCTGGCAGGTGCCGCCGGAACAGGGGGCCATAGACAGATCAATGGCGTCGGCACCGGCGTCGAGGGCGGCCATGTTGGCACTGACGCCAATGCCGGCTGTTTCGTGCGTGTGGAAGTGGATGAAGGTGTCCTCGGGCAGCATGAGTCGCGCCTCGGAGATGGTCTCGTAGACTTTGGCGGGTACGGCCGTGCCCGAGGCATCCTTGAAGCAGACCGCGTCGTACGGGATGCCAGCATCTAGTATCTGGCGCAAGGTCTTGGTGTAGAAGGCCGCGTCGTGGGCACCGGCGCAGCCCGGAGGCAGTTCCATCAGCGTGACGCAGACTTGGTGTTTGAGCCCGGCATCGACAATGCACTGCCCCGAGTATATGAGGTTATCAACGTCGTTGAGGGCGTCGAAATTGCGGATGGTGGTGATGCCGTGCTTTTTGAAGAGTTCGGCGTGGAGCTTGATGATGTCGCTGGGCTGCGATTCGAGGCCGACCACGTTGACTCCTCGCGCCAAGGTCTGGAGGTTGGCGTCCGGGCCGACCGTGGCGCGAAAGGCGTCCATCGCAGCGAAGGCATCCTCGCCGCAGTAGAAGTAAAACGACTGGAAGCAGGCACCGCCGCCGGCCTCGAAGTAGTCGATACCAGCTTCCTTGGCCGCGGCGACAGCGGGCAGAAAATCGGACGTGAAAACGCGTGCGCCATAGACCGACTGGAAGCCGTCGCGGAAGGCGGTACACATGAAGCGAACTTTTTTCTTATTCACGATCGCATCCTCGTTGTCTATCCCACCAACACGGACCACAAGACGCCGGCACCTACCGCCGAGCCGATGACCCCGGCGACATTGGGGGCCATCGCGTGCATCAGCAGATAGTTATTGGGGTCTTCGCGCTGGCCCATCATCTGCACCACGCGGGCCGAGTCGGGCACGGCCGAGACCCCGGCAGCGCCGACGAGGGGGTTGATTTTGTCTTTGGTGAAGAGGTTCAAAAACTTGGCAAAAAGCACGCCGCTGGCCGTGGCGACTGCAAAAGACAAGGCACCGAGGCTGAAGATGAGTACCGACTGCGGCGTGAGAAAGGTCTGGGCTTGGGTCGAGCAGCCGACCGAGAACCCGAGGAGGATGGTGACGATATCGACCATCGAGGTGCGGGCGGTCTGGGCCAACCGCTCGGTGACGCCGCTTTCCTTGAGCAGATTGCCGAAGAATAGCATGCCGAGCAGCCCGATCGCGCCTGGGGCGAGGAGCGCGCAGATGAGGAAGGCGGCGATGGGAAAGATGATCTTTTCGCGCTGCGAGACCTCGCGCGGGGGCTTCATGCGAATCAGCCGCTCTTTGCGGGTGGTCAAGAGTTTCATCACCGGCGGCTGGATGACCGGTACGAGGGCCATGTAGGAATACGCGGCGATGGCAATGGCCCCGAGCAGGTGAGGAGCTAGCTTGGCCGCGAGAAAGATCGCCGTTGGCCCGTCGGCCCCGCCGATAATGCCGATGGCCCCGGACTCGGCTGGAGTGAAGCCTAGGTAGAGAGCACCGATCAAAGTCAGGAAAATGCCCGTCTGCGCCGCGGCCCCCAGCAGGACTAGCCGGGGGCTGGAGAGCATGATCGAGAAGTCGGTCATCGCGCCGATGCCGAGAAAAATCAGCGGCGG
>VXZF01000470.1 GCA_009845645.1 Gemmatimonadota bacterium
TTTGCCCGTCTAGCCGCTCTATCAGCCGCCCGGCCAGCGAAAAGACCTCTATCTGTACCGCGCGCATGTCGCCTGCTAACTCATACGTGAAATAGCCGCTATCGCGCATGGGATTCGGATAAAATAGGACATTGGCAAGGCTCGTATCGCCTTCATCGTCTCCAACCGTGATAACCACGGTCTCACGCGACGAATTGTTGAAGTTGTCCCAAGCCTTCAGGCGAATTTCGTGTTTGCCGATTTCCAATTCGGGCAGGGGAAATTCGATGACGCCCTGCCGATAATCCCCGCCCTGCACGCTGTACAGCTCCGTCAAGGTGAACAGCTCGCCGTCAATGGCCAGCTCGATTTCGTGCCCAGTCTCTCCGGTGATGTTGATGCCGCTGGGATCCGCAATCGAGGCCAACAACACCGTCTGCCGCGGAATCGTGCTGCCTTTGGCTCCCTCGAAGCGCAGGGAAATTTCCGGCCCTTCCACATCCGCTTCCACCCCTTCAGCCGTGCCTGCCAGCACCAGTCCACCCGCCGCGCCAAAGGCCGCCGGGCGATCATCGCTCCAGACGTAGGCGCTGATACGGCCGTTTTCTCCGCCATAAGTAATGTCTTTAGGAACTCGAAACGCAGCGCGGAAACGGCCCTCGGCTACTGGAAAGCGGCCGCGAAACATGGGGGCACCAGTCTGCTGGTAAGTATAGCCCTCCAAGTCGCTCTCTTCACTCGAATCAAAGGCCTGCAACCACACTTGGCCCGCATAGGCAGTGGCCGGCGCACCCGCGGCGTCGAGCACTTGGCCGGCGATGGCTACTTCGCCAAGGGCACGGAGCGAATCGGCCACATCAATCTGCACCTGAAAGCGCGGCATGGCCAAGCGCGTCGCCGGGTCGCCGAAGAGCGAGTAGCGCTGAATGTTGCGGAATGTACTGTAGGCATTGGCAGCGTTGGGGCTATACCGCGGCAGCAGCACTAGCTTGGCTTCGAAAAGGGCTAGCCCAATCGGCACGTGCTCCCGTCCGGTGTGGTACATCTGCCAGTAGAACTGATTGGCCAACTGGACATTGGTGCCGTGCCACCCCACCCGGGTCGCGCAGATCATGCCGATCACGCCCCCGTCTCCCTTCTTCAGGAGCGCTTCGGGCATGGAGATGCGCACTGGATCGTCGAACACCCCAACTTGACTCGCAGCCGTGTAGAACAAAGGCAGGCGACTGCCATTTTTGAGTTTGTCCAAATCGCGGGCAAGCAAGAACATACTCTCGTGAGCCAGCACGTTAAAGCTGCCGTGCCCCAAATAAGTCACAGTGAGCGCGCCCTCGTTGAAGAGCCGGATAAACTCGTCCCGCGCCCGCGGTTTCTCCCGTCCCTCTAAGGGGAATTGGGCGATGTAGAGCTTGATCAAGTCCAGCGAATTGGGCAGGATGTTGCGGGCCATGTATTCGCTATCGTTTATGAAGAACGACTCGACAGTAGCCGGCTTGTCTCGATTGAGCAAGTCGTCCGAGACTAATGCCTGTCGGCTCTGCCAAGGCCCCAATTCGGGCGTGCGGTCATAGGCGATGATTTTATCGACGACCACGTCGGCCTCGGCCGCAGTCTGCACCGTCAGCCGCCCAACGGCCATGTCGGGGTACAAATCGCCGCCCACCACGCGCGTGTACCACTCATCGTACGTGCTGTCGCCGTCTTGGAACGGCGGGATCCAATTGCCCTGACTGAGGGCTGAGTTGTTTTTGTAATCGTACGAGCCATCGCCGATCAAGGCCACAAATAGCGGCGCGGGATCCCAGTGTTCGGTCGCGTAGGCGAGAAAATTGCGGATCGCCGCCGGGTCTAAAAGGCCGCCGGAAAATTCGTCGTAGATGTCTTGGACGTCGATAGCCATGGTCCGCAGGGGCGGCCCGAAGCGGTCGTCTTCAGCCCGCCATTGTGCCAAGCGTTCGGCCGCAGCGCGAAAATCGCGGTGGTAAATCGCTACCCAATCGGCCCCCCGGCTCCTATTCATCAAGTCGCCGGGCCAGTCGAGTTCAATGCGCACCGGTCGCTTCCAAGTCGCCGGGCCGCCCACTGCGTAATGACGCGGCACATCCCCGGGCCGATCCTGAAAAATTACCGTCCCGGCTTGCGCGTCGTACGCGAAGTCCACGATCTCGGCCAAACCCGCAGACACCTCAAAGACGCGCGGCTGCTCGTCGGCAAAACCCGCGAGGCGGAATTGCGTGGTGCCCGTCAGCGGATAACTGAAGAACAATTCGCCGCGCTCGGCGACAAAGCCCCGGCTGTACTCGACTTCGTACCAGTCGAAGCGAGACGGATTGCCGGAGTGAAAGATCCCCAAGTGGTTCAGCCCCTCCTGCGCTCCTCGCGTCGCCCACAGCGTATCGGATGTAACATACCTCTGGCCCGATTCCTCTGGGATCGCAAAAGCCGCTGTTCCAATGGTCTCTTCGTTCCAGCGCACCTCAAACCGCGGCCGCGTCCCACGCACCCCGATAAAGCCCAAACGTACGGCCACCGGCTCGGAGGCGGCCTGCCGCACCACTATCGGAAAATTGCGCGCATTGCCGCGAAAGTCCTCCCAGTACCAAGTGTAGCCGGACTTCATGCCATAAAGCTGGTTGAGAATGAACTGCTCGGCTTCCGCGTGGATTCGCTCCCGATAGCTCGTGGGCTGCTGCGGGTCAGACTCCACCAGAGCACCGCTCCTCTGCTCGGCCCGCCGCCCCTCGCTTCCGCCAAAACCCAGCCAGTACTCATTCTCGCGCG
>VXZF01000542.1 GCA_009845645.1 Gemmatimonadota bacterium
CAAGCAGGCTGGTACGATCCAGATGCCGCACTCAAGAGAGGTTCATTCGTGTGATTAAAATTGGCAGCGCTATTTGAGGTATCCCCGAGAAATTCATTTGAGAAGTATCCTCGCCCACAATCCAAACGGCCAATTCGCAGCAAAGTAGAACTGCGAATGCTCTACGACCACACCCACTAATCCCCCTCAAAACCGCAACGCAAACACCGTCCGCACTCCCGGTTCCGAGCGGGCGGAGATGGACCCTCGGTGGAGCCGCATGATCTGGCGGCACAGGCTCAGCCCAATGCCGGAGCCGTCTGGCTTGGTCGTGAAAAAGGGGATGAAGACCTTGCCGAGCGCTTCTTCGACGATGCCCGGCCCATTGTCTGCGACCTCGACGACCACCTTGTCGTGCGCCAGATGAGCGGTCAAGTCAACGCGAGCCCCAGCGCGGCCGGCCGTGGCTTCGCGGGCATTGCGCAGTAGGTTGATGAGGATTTGCTCGACTTGCTCGGGGTCGGCGGTCAATTCGAGGCTGGGGGGATTGACCTCGGTGTGCAACTCGACCGCAGACTCGGCGAATTGGGACCGCATTAGCTGCTCCACTCGGGCGAACAGACCGGCCACCGGGACGATCTCAAAGGACGGCGCTGGTACGCGGGTGAGGTCGCGGTAGGCTTCGACAAAGTGCAGCAGGCCCTCGCTGCGGCGCTGGATGGTGCCTACCGCAGTGCGGATGTCTTCGGTGCTCTCGGCATCGAGGGCGTCGTCTTTTAGCATTCCGTCCGCGGTGGCGGCCAGCGAAGCAATGGGGGTGATGGAATTCATGATCTCGTGGGTGAGCACGCGGATCAGGTTTTGCCAAGCCTCCATTTCCTTTTCATCGAGGTCGGGACCAATGTCGTGGAGAGCCACTAGGGTGTGCTTGCGGTCGCCGATCTGGAATACCGATGCGTGCAGGGCGAGTCGGATCTCTTCCAAACTCACTAGGTCGCGGCCTTGGGGACCGAGGTTTTGCAAGGTGGTGGTTAGGATGGGATTGACGCGGTTGAGATCGGCGATGTGGCCCAAGCGGGGCACCCCCAACAGGCGCTTGGCCGCGTTGTTGATCAGCGACACCGCGCCAGCGTTGTCGAAGACGATCAAGCCGACGCCAATGTGCTGCACCACGGTTTGCAGATAGCGCGCTTGTTCCTCCTTTTCGGCCCGCGCTTGGCGAAAGGCGTCAAGGACTTCGTTGAACGCGGTTTTGAGTTCGTCGAAAGAGGAGCCGAGGCCGCCAGTGACAAAGGTCTGGGAAAAGTCGGCGTAGCGGATGGCGTTCAAAAAGCGCGTCAGGTCGCGGTTGGCGCGCTCGACGTAGTGAACGAGGGCGTAGAGCTGGTAGAGCAGGACGAAGCCGATGACGATGGGGACGGCCAGATGATAGGTTCCTTTGGCTATGATGTAGAACAGCAGCCACAAGGTGGCGCCGAGGAAGACGATGCGCAGCACGATCCGCGTGCGGAAGGCGCGGGCTCCTTGCGCCAAGCGATGCAGAACGCCCTTAAAGGCCATACTTCTCCATGCGGCGGTAGAGGGCCGTGCGGGTTAAGCCGAGTTCGCGTGCGGTTTGGCTGACGTTGCCTTGGTGCTTGCGCAGCACCCGGGCGATGACCTCGCGCTCGACGTCTTCGAGGTTGTAGCTGTCAAAGGCGACGGATTCTTCAGGCGACGGGGCTGCGGTCAAGGGAAAATCGTCTGCGGTTAGTCGGTCCCCTTCGCTCATAATGACGGCGCGCTCCACTGCGTGCTGCAATTCCCGCACATTGCCCGGCCAAGCGTACGCGCGCAAGTGGGCGAGTGCTTCGGCGGTTAGGCCGGTCAGCGCCTTGCGGTACTTAGTTCGGTATAGGTCGAGGAAGTGACGGGCCAACAGCGCGATGTCCTCGAGGTGCTCGCGTAGGGGGGGTAGGGGGATTTCCACGGTGTTGATGCGGTAGAGCAGGTCCTGGCGGAAGGTGCCGGCGGTGGCCATTTCGTGGATGGGCTGGTTGGTGGCGCATATGAGGCGCACATCTACGGACACCGGCTGGTTGGCACCGACGCGGACGACCTGCTGGTTTTGCAGAGCCGCGAGCAGCTTGACCTGCAAGGACAGGGGCAGGTTGCCGATCTCGTCGAGGAACAGGGTGCCCCCGGAGGCGATTTCAAAGCGGCCGGCGCGGTCGCTGCGGGCGTCGGTGAAGGCACCTTTGACGTGGCCGAAGAGTTCGCTCTCGAACAGGGTTTCGCTCAGGGAGCCCATATCGACGGAGATGAAGACTTCGTCGGCGCGCGCCGAGCGGCGGTGGATCTCGCGCGCCACTAGTTCTTTGCCCGTGCCGTTCTCGCCGAGGATGAGGACGCTGGCGTCGGTGGCGGCCACCTTGGCCATTGTTTGAAATACTTCCTGTAAGACCGGGGCCTCGCCGATGAGGTCACCAAAGGGCTGGTCGAGGTCTGCGGACAGCCGCTGCTGGCGCGAGCGGAGGTGGTGGGTCTCCCGGCGCGAGCGGTGCAATTCCACGGCCGCGGACACCGTGGTGAGCAGCTTTTCATTCTGCCAGGGTTTGAGCACAAAATCGACGGCCCCCTCTTTGACGGCGCGCACGGCCATCTCGACGTCGCCGTACGCGGTGATCAGTAAGACGACGGCGGTCGGGTCTAGCTCGCCGATTTGCTGGAGCCAGTAGAAGCCTTCCCGGCCGCTGGTTGCCTCCTGCGTGAAGTTCATGTCGAGGAGGACGACGGCC
>VXZF01000145.1 GCA_009845645.1 Gemmatimonadota bacterium
CCATGGGACCCCGCCCTGTCCGAGGACCAAGGTGTGGATCTCGGCCCGCAGCGACTCAATGCCGCTCAACAACACCGCAGCAACGGCAATGAAAGTAATTTTCATTCGTCCAGACTCTGGGTTGCAATCCCCGTATCGGTAGGGGGCGGTTTGCAAACCGCCCCCTACAAATTCGGCGCATAGGCGACAGAATATATGGCAGAACGACGGCGCTATAAAGCCCTCGCGGTCGAGGAGAACCGCTTGTCACTGTTGATCTTCTGCCCTAGAATTAAAATTTGCCTCATAGCCGACACAGACTGGCGATAATACGACATGACCAACGCCACACACGCCCTGCTGCTCCCCAACCAAGTTGACGAGACCCTCGCCGCGCACTTTGCCTCACTCGGCGTCGGCACAATCTCCGCCTACAAGCTCTGGTGCCATCGGCACGGCCTGAGCACGGCGCTGGACAAGACGCCGCAAGAGCGGTCTAAGGAACGAACGCTTTTCGCCGCGTTGCAGCCCTCGGTAGATCCAGCAGCCAGCAAGGAACACGACCCTCGCCGCGCCGCACTAATCGGCCGGCTTTTCAACGGCGAGTTAGAGGACGAAAAGCTCAACGACCTGCTCTCGCGGCTGCGCGTCGAACGCAATGCGCTGGCCGACAATCCAGACGCCCAAAAGGCCCTAGGACGGCTGGTACTCCACGTCGAAAAATACGGCCATTTGCTGCGGCCTATGCCGGTACTCAAGCGCCTCGGTGCCAACCGTGCCAACACCTATATCGCCGCCCTCGGGCAACTGGCGCGGCACCACCGCGCCTGGCTGCGACCAGTGGAGGAGTGGCGACCCGACACGGCCAAGGAGCGGCCGCAATTCCAGTCGCTGGCGCGGCACCTGCTCGCCCGCTACGAGGTTCCCGCGCCCATGGATACCGCTTGGCTCCAAGGGCATACTGAGGAAGCCTATCAACAGCAGGAGTGGTTCAAGCACGTAGCCGGCGGCCAAAACTTGCGCACTGCCGATGTGCCCATGAAAATCACCAAGCGCATGGCGCATATCTTCATGCAGATGAAGCATCCACATCATACCCTGCTTCAAGCACTGCGCATCGCCCAAGCGGAGGCACTCGGCGGCGATTCCCACTGCTCTTGGTACGTAGCTGCCACACCACTGGGTGACTCGTTGGAAAACGAAGACTTCTGGATCTCGGTCATCCACTTCTACGTCAACAACTACCCCATGCTACACCGCACCTACTTCCTGCCGGTTTACGACTTCATCCGCCACCAGAAGTACCTGCCCCAGCAGATCACCCAGCCCGACGGCACCCAAATCGAGGGGCCACCGCCGCAACCCAACTTCTGTATGAAGGGCCGCAGCGCCGCCAAGCTACTCAACCAAGTGGATCAGTGGCACGAGACGTTGTCGGGAGCAGAAGACGTGCCGCTCAAGACGTGGGCAGCTACGGGTTTAGCTGATTTCCACCTCGAAGAATACGACCCGCAACTCAAGTGCAACCTCGTCTGGACTATCTACGAACTCTGCACCTCGCAGCAGCTCCAGACCGAGGGCCGCATCATGGGCCACTGCGTCTTTTCTTACACCGACCAATGTCTTGCTGGCGATACCTCAATCTGGTCGCTGCGGGCGCTCAACGCCGACGACGAAGAGGCCCTCGAAAAACGCGTCCTCACCATCGCCGTTGACAACCACCAGCGGGCCGTCACCCAAGCCCGAGGCAAGTTCAACATGGCGCTCAATCAGCGGGAGCGGCTCGAAAAGAGACGCCGGGCGGGGTCCTTATACGTGCATCTGTTGCGCGAGTCGGCGCGGATTTTGCGCTTGTGGAGCGATAAGGTGGGATTAGTGCAGAAGGGTGCGTAGGGACGGCTTGCGCTCCGTACCACCCCTACGCACGAGACGCGATTTAACGAGACAACGATTTAATCTGTCCCCACGACTGGACTTCGACGCTCGTCGCAGTAGCCAAAGGAGAAACGGGTTGCCAAGCGGGATAATCTCCGCCCAAACCGTCAGTTAGATTGACCAAGTTGCTCCCGTCTATATCAACAACCCAAACCTCCTGGTCCCCTTGCTCGTTATCGGCAGAGAAAGCGATTTTCATGCTGTCGGGCGACCAAGTAGGTCCAGGGGTGGCTGATATAAACCAGCCGGGTTCAAGTTCAGCTTGTTGATAGGGTAGATCAGGAATAGGAATCACCCGGAAATCTATCCGGTTCAGGAGATCTTCTATCTGCTCAGAAGGCTGCGGGACCTCACCGGGAGCGAAGATAGCTAGGTATAGGTAGGCATCGCCCTCAGAGTCCTGCAACACGACATCTGCTTGTTTGGTTCTGTCTGGAGAAAGACCGCGATTATCTCGGGAACCTTTGACTATCCAGGCCGCCTCCCTCCAATCCATAAGTGAGGAGCCACTGCCGTCCAGCGCCACAACGAACACTTCAGAGCCCCCTGTGCGGTAATTTATGAAGTAGATGCTACTTCCGTCTTCAGCCCAAATAAGCTCATCAGATCCGGGATTTGTTAGAGATCCCATTTGTTGCGGATTGCCGCCATCGGCGTCCATCACCCAGACGTCACCAATGGAATAATCGAGGACGGAAGCGGGAGCTTTACTAAAGGCGAGATAGGCGATCTTCGTGCCATCTGGAGACCAAGCTGGGCTAATGCAATGAGCATGCCGGCCTTGGGTTAAGTTGACGGGGTCGCTCCCATCCGCATTCATAATCCACAC
>VXZF01000132.1 GCA_009845645.1 Gemmatimonadota bacterium
GGGTTATGGTGCTGGGGCTGGCGGGGCTGCTAGCGTACCTGTACGGCCAAGACCGGCGGCTGTTCGTCCTGCTGCTAGGCGCCCTCGTACTGTTCGCGCTGGGCTATTCCACCTATGGCGCACTGTACATCCGCTCTGGCTTGAATCCAGCCATCGATGAAAACGATCCAGAGACCTGGTTGGCGTTTCTCAAGTTCCTCAACCGCGAGCAATACGGCACCGAGAGCATGCTTACTACCATGCTGACGGCGCGGGCGAGCCGCACCTATCAGTTCTGGGACCAGCAGATGAAGTACTTCTTTCAGCAGTTTCCCTTTCCGCTTTTCGAGCGGTCCGTGGTATTCCGCAAGGCCACCATAAATATCCCAGATCCAGTGTCCATTTCGCTGGTGCCGTACGGGCTGGGGCTGTGGGGGCTGTGGTGGCACGGGCGGCAGGACTGGCGGCGGTTCGGGGGCGTGTTGCTGCTGTTCTTGGTGATGGGGTTTGGGCTGTCGCTATACCTGAACATGCCCGATCCGCAGCCGCGCGAGCGACACTACGTATTCGGCGGGATGTACTTGGCGTTCGCGCTGTGGATTGGGTTGGGCTGGTTGGGCATAGTCGAGGCGGTGCGGCAGCAGTGGGGAAAGCATCGGGAGATCGTGCTAGCGGTGGCCGCGGCTGGATTGCTGCTGCCGGCCGGAGTGGCGGCGCGGCTCTATCACGTGGAAGACCGCACGGGCGACTATATCGCCTATGACTACGCGCACAACATGCTGACTAGCTGCGAGGAAGGCTCCATCCTGTTCACCAACGGGGACAACGACACCTTTCCGCTGTGGTTCTTGCAGGAAGTAGAAGGGATGCGGCGCGATGTGCGGGTGGTCAACTTGAGCCTGTTGAACACCAACTGGTACATCAAGCAACTGCGCGACCGCGAGCCGCGCATCGATATCCGCTACACCGACGACTTCATCGACTCAGTGCTGACCGACACGCAGATGGTCGATTTCTACAAGCGGTACTGGCCCGAGCCCAAGGTGCCGCCGGAGCTAAAGAAACTGGGAATTGACGTGGAAGTGAGCGCGCCTCCCGAGTACCCGATCCTCCGCGTCCAAGACGTCATGGTCATCAAAATTCTGGCTTGGAACGAGTGGAAAAAACCCATCCACTTTGCCATCACCGTTCCCACCAGCAACCTGCTCAACCTCGACCCCTATCTGACCATGGTCGGCATGAGCGTAAAAGTCTCGCCCGAGCCTACAGACGGAGTAGATGACGAGGCCCTAGAGCGCAATCTCCTCGAAAAATATCGCTTCCGCGGCCTCAACGACCCATCCTTGTACAAGGACGAAAACTCCGAGCGCCTCTTGGGCAACTACTGGGCGTGTGTCATGCAATTGGTCCGCAGCTACGAGGAGCAGGGGCGCAAAGATGAAGTGCCGCAACTCATGCAGTGGGCGCGGGACAATATCTACATAAGCTGGGAAAACCACTATGCGGCGGCCGATTATTTCAGCACCCTCGGCCAGCACGACATCGCGATCGATCATATCTACGAGGCCGCGCAATTCCTCATCGAACGCGTGGGCGTTGAGCCGGCCGCCACCTACGACAATATCATCGCGCTGACCGGCGTGCTGATCCAAGAACCTTACTCGGCCTACGACCGCGCCGAGCCCCTCTATTACCGAGCCATTGCCCTGGCGCCGAAACGCTGGGAGGGCTACTACGAGTTGGCCGCCGCCCTCCAAGCCAAGGGCGATGTTGCCGGGGCACTGGCCATCCTCCAGCAGTACAAAGAGCAATACGGCGAGCGGCCGGAGTTGGTCGAGGCCGAGGGCATCCTCCGCCAATCCACCACTCCATGACTGAGGCCGTCACCGTCGTCATCCCGCACTACCGCGCAGACGTGCTCTACGACTGCGTGGCCTCAGTCTATGCACACAGCAATTATCCCGTCTGTGTGCTCGTCGTTGACGACGGCGGCAACGCGCCTAGCTTGCAGCGGGCCAAAGCCGCCTTTCCCGCGCTAGAGATCTTGCCCAACGAGCGCAACTTAGGGTTTGCCGCGGCCTGCAACCGAGGCTTGGCAGCCGCCCACACTCGCTACGCCGTGCTGCTCAACGACGACACCCGCGTCGAGCCGAATTGGCTTGCTCCCCTTGTCGCCATGGCCGACAGCGATCCCCGGATCGCCGCCTGCCAGCCCAAGCTGCGCTCGGCCAGCGCGCCCGACCGCTTCGATTACGGAGGCGGAGCTGGCGGCTATATCGACGCCTTGGGCTACGCCTTTTGTCGGGGGCGGCTCTTCGACCGCTGTGAGCGCGACGAGGGCCAATACGACGCGTCCGTCCCGCTTTTTTGGGCCTGCGGCGCAGCCCTCTTTCTCCGCGTTGCCGCGGCCCGCCAAGTCGGGTTTTTCGACCCCGATTACTTCATGCACTTTGAGGAAATCGACTTGTGTTGGCGTCTCCAGCTCGCTGGCTACCAGATCCGCGCCGTGCCGCAAGCTGTGGTCTTTCACCACTCGGGCTTTTCTCAGCCTCCGGCCACCTTCCGCAAGACGTACCTCAACCACCGCAACAGCCTCATCACGCTGTGCAAAAACGAAGGGTTGCGCCGCCTGCTGTGGCTGCTGCCCTTGCGCCTATGGCTGGAAGTGGTGGCCGTGTTCTACTACCTTCGCCGAGGCCAGTGGTCCAGTGCCTTGGCCCCTTGTGCGGCCTTGCTTTGGTGCCTTGTGCATCCGCGCA
>VXZF01000041.1 GCA_009845645.1 Gemmatimonadota bacterium
GTCTTTTCTGCGACATCACCCCGTCTGAGATTTTGCCAGAGAGGCATGATTTTTTCCTCGGCTGCTTCGCGCAGAAGTTCCTCGACTTGTTTATGAGGAATTTCCATGGGATCCTAATCGTCTTTGCTTTGACACGGTTTATGAACATGTATAGTCTAGTTTGAGCACAGGTCCGCCAGAGCGCAAATCGGACAATTAAAAGCGAGGAGCAAAAACAAATGACTCAGCTTCTACAAAAGGCTTTCGAGAGAGCCGCCAAACTTCCACAAGAGGAACAGGACAAATTTGCGCGTTTCCTCCTAGCCGAGCTTGAATCGGAACGGCAATGGACTGAGCTATTTAGCCGTTCCGAATCAGAGGATTTGCTGGAGGGGCTGGCCGATAAGGCCCTAGCGGCGCACCGAGCAGGACGAACTCAGCCTCTCGATATAGAAGAATTGTAGGGTTCTGGATTGGTCCACATCACGAGTACGACCGGCTTCTCAAGCGAATATAGGAGCAGTCAATCCACCCACCGTTGCGTCGCCAAGTAATCGTTAAGGTCCTTCTGAGCTTCCAAGTACTTCAGTTCCAATTTTCTAGTCGTATCGTCAGGCGCATTCGAGAGCTTCATGTTTTCAACTTGCAATCTCAAGATCTCTGCTCGACTTACCAACCCGTAGCCCGCGATCCTCTGTAGGAAATTTGGGAAACCTATGTTTTGCGTTTCCCAGTTCAGACAACGATACTCGGCGAGTTTTCCTGAAGGGACTGCGAAAACCACTGTTGTGTCCTGCAGTAGTTTGCTCGTATGAATGGAGCCCTGATTGCGCACCTTTTCTAAGTTGCAGTGTTCGGCCAGCAAACGGGTAACTTTCTGCAACTCCGCTAGGAGGCTTCTGGTACTCTCAACAGACTCGGTGAATTTTTCGTAGCTAAGCTGCTCAGCCCTTACGCGATGACGATCGATATTTCCAGTCTGAGCTTGCGTATGGAGAGCCCAATAAAAGGACAGAAATAAGACAAACGTGACCGTTTTCATGGATGTGCTCCTCTCTCTTAACCTTAGTCGGGAACGGGAAGAACGTCTAGTGTAACCTCCTGAACCTTACCGGGAAACGTCCGTCCCCTTACCCACATAATCGGCTGACCTTTGCCAGCTTTTTCTGGGCTATACCATTCTGCTTGTGCGCTTAGGTAATGCGACACATAGCTGCGTCTAAATCGCTGGCTGTGGTTATTGGTGCTTTTGTGCAACAGGTGAGAGTGAAACCAGATGACCGCACCGGGTGAAACTTCCACGGCAATGCCGTCCTCGTCACGAGCATTGCGGGCCAGTTTGAATTCCGTCTGCTGCGACCCCTCAATGTCGTCGTGTTCGGCAATGGCCTGTTTGTGGCTACCGGGGATCACGTATAGGCACCCATTTTCGCGGTCTGCGGGGTCAATGGCCGTCCAAGTGCCGACAGTCGTCGCTGTTTTGAACCGCTTGCCAAAGTAAAACTTGTCTTGGTGCCAAGGGAATCCCAAGCCGATTTCGGGAGCTTTCCAAATGAAGAGGTTGTTGATGCCCAGAATGTCTGGGCCAAGAATATCGACGAGCGGATCGGTCAGACGCGGGTCGCGCACGCGGGTGAGGAACTCCGGGATGTAGCAATTGGGGTGATGGATCTTGTGCATACCATAGATCCCAGATCGCGCGTCTTTGCCGTCGCGGATAAGGGCATTGCGGTCGATGTGGGCCATGGGCATTCTGCGCTCTCCGGCGACAATATCTTCGGCCACTTGCCGCAAGTGATCGTTTTCCTCGTATGCAAAGACGTTCTCGCGCACAAAATATCCATCGCGCTCCCAACACTGGATTTCATCGGAGGTCATTCGGAAGGCATTCATTGGGATGAGTCTCCTAATCGTCCTGCTTTGACACGGTTTATAAACATATTATAGTCTAAGTAGGGCCTTAGCGGCCCACCAAACAGCGCATGAGCCTCAATCCCTTCAAACCGTTCGCCTCGTACCTCCGTCCCTACCGCTGGGCCTTAGTCATCGGCCTAACCTTCTTACTGGGCGAACAACTCGTCTCCGTCTCCATCCCCCTCGTCCTCGAACGCGCCATTGACCAAGCCCGGGCCAGCTTAGATCAAACCGCACCGGACCTGACTTTCCTAACGCGTTACGCCGCCCTCATCGTCGGCTTGGGCCTAGCGCAGTGGAGCATGGCTTTTGGCATGCGCTGGCACTTGGCCTCCACCTCGTATCGCGTCGAGCGCGACATCCGCCAGCGCTACTTCGCCCACCTGCTCACCTTGCCTATCGGCTATTTCCAACAGGCCCGCACCGGCGATTTAATGGCCCGAGCGACCAACGACGTCGAGGCTGTCCAGCGCTATCTCAGCCACGGCTTCCGCATGTTCCTGAGCGCCATCCTCGGCTTCAGCTTTAGCATGGTAGCCATGTGTCTGTACGACTGGGAACTGACCCTGTACGCGCTGTTACCCATGCCCATTATGACTGTGATTCTGCGCTTGGTAGGCAGCAGAGTGCGCCAACGCTATCGCATGGTCCAAGAGCAATTTGCCTCCATTAGCACCTGCTTGCAGGAAAATCTCTCGGGCATGCGCGTGGTCAAGGCATTTGCTCGCCGTCGCGGCGAGATCGACCACTTCACCCGGCTCAACGACGAGTACGTCGAGCGCAACCGCAGCCTGATCTACCTCTACAGCACGTTTTTCCCCTTCACCTTCCTCATCAGCGGCCT
>VXZF01000411.1 GCA_009845645.1 Gemmatimonadota bacterium
CCGCGAAATATGGTTATCGCGCTCAATTTTGCCGCTCCCCTGCGGGAGTCTCTTGCTCACTATGACATTTTTGCGTAATTTTTACAATTCTGTTTGCTAGACAACTATTTGAAGGAGTTGGCCTTATGGGGGCCTTGATTGGCAAAAAATTGGGAATGACGCAGGTGTACAACGACCGCGAGGATCTCACGCCGGTGACGATCGTCGCGGCTGGGCCCTGCCCGGTGGTACAAGTGCGGACCGAAGAGGACAATGGATACTCGGCTTTGCAACTCGCATTCGACGAAGTGCCAGAGCGCAAGCTGACCAAGCCGCAAAAGGGCCATCTAGACAAGGCCGGCGTGAGCGGGCACCGCATCTTGCGCGAATTTCGCGGCGAAGAGGGCGAGTTTGAGGTCGGCCAAGTTTTGGATGTGAGCCAGTTTGAGGTCGGCAATCGGGTCAAAGTGACGGGCAAATCCAAGGGCAAGGGGTTTGCCGGGGTGGTCAAGCGCCACGGTTTCCGCGGCAAGAACGCGAGCCACGGCACGCCCGATACCATACGCCACGGCGGTTCCATCGGCCAGGGCACGACGCCGGGTAAGGTCTGGAAGGGCAAGAAAATGTCCGGCCAGATGGGCAACAAGCGAGTCTCCACCAAGGGGTTGACCGTCGAGCGGGTCGATGCAGATCGCAACTTGCTGTTCCTCAAGGGAGCGGTGCCGGGGGGAGCCAACGGCTACGTCCTGATACAGACCATTTAAGCCCCCTGCTTTAAGAATGCTTGCGAGGCGGTGCCCGGTGTGGCATCGCCTCTTTTTTTTATCCCGGTGGCCACTGCATGGGACGACCGCCGAGCAGGTGGACGTGGAGGTGGGCGACCGTTTGCCCTCCGTCGGCACCGGCGTTGATGACCAAGCGGTAGCCCGCTGCGGCTAGGCCCTGCTCTTCGGCGATCTGGCTGGCTTTGAGCAGTAAGTGGCCGAGCAAGTGGCCGTGCTCAGACGCGGCGTGTTGCACGCCAGCGACGACTTCCTTGGGTATGACGAGGATGTGCGTCGGCGCTTGGGGTTGGATGTCGCGGAAAGCCAGACAGTCGGAGTCCTCATAGACGATGTCGGCGGGAATTTCGCGGCGGATGATTTTGCTAAAAATAGTCTCTTCGCTCATTGACCTTTCTCGCATGGCTTAGGAGCTTCGTTGCGGCGGATTATAGGCGCGGCGGCTGGAGGCGTCAAGCGGATGTAGCTATGGATTTGAGCATCGTCATACCCGCGTACAACGAAGAAAAGCGGATTCTCATCGCCTTGGAGCAGACACTCGCGTTGCTGCAGCAGCGTCCGTGGTCCTGTGAATTGCTGGTCGTGGATGACGGCAGCACCGACCGCACGGTCGCCTGTGTTGCGGAGTACGCCCGCGCGCATCCGCAAGTTTGCTGCGTGCAAAACGACCGCAACCGAGGCAAGGGCTATTCCGTACAGCACGGCGTGGCCGAGGCCCAGGGCCGGTACATCGGCTTTATGGACGGCGACTACAAGACCGACATTGCCGCACTCGATCAGGTGATGCCCCTATTGGCAGCAGGGTGGGACGGGGTGATCGGCGACCGGACGCTGAGCGCGACGGAGTTCGTCGTCGAGCGCCGACGCTATCGGCAGTGGGGGACCGAGGTGTTTGGCTGGCTCTTGCGCGCGCTGATGGGCTTAGGCGAGTTCGGCGATACCCAATGTGGATTTAAGTTTTTTCAAGCCGCGGTAGTGCGCGACCTTTGCGCGCGGCAGCAGATTGACGGTTTCATGTTCGACGTGGAGCTACTGCTGCTGGCGCGCCAATCGGGCTACCGCATTGCAAAAATCCCTGTTAAGTGGCGTTTTGACCCAGACAGCCGCTTTAATCCGGTGACCGGGACGCTGGCCAATCTCAAGGATTTGGCGCGAATCCGCTGGGTGCATCGCCGTCGGTCTTGAGCGATCAAATGCTGTCGTCAATCTCGCGGATCAAAGCAGCCAAGCGCCCTAGGCATACGGTGAGAAAAATCTCTTGGGCAACGGGCGACTCTTGCCGCACTGGGCTGTTGGTGAAGCGGCCGATGGCGATGAGGACTACGTACACCGAAAGTACATCGTAGGCTTGGTCGCTGGTGGCGGAGAGTCCGTCGCGCACGGTGCGCACGACCTGCCGCATGGCCTCGACTAGCGCCTCGGCCTTTTCCTCTTCATAAGCGACGACCACCTCTCGACACAAGGTTTTTAACTGCGCGCGGTCTTCGGTGTCGATGCAGCGGGCCTTGCCCAAGGACTCCGTTGCTCGGCGCAGCAGACGAGTGATGGCGGCGACGCGGTCGGTATCCTCGCGCGAGAGCAAGCGGTAGAACTGATCGCCAGCACCTAGTGCACGGCAGACCCCGTTGAGTAGCTGCAAGCGCACGGCCGGGGAGGGGAAGTCGGTCAGACGGCTTAGCGCGGGTCGGACGATGCGGCGGTCTTGGCGCTCGCTGAGGACGTCGACCAGCGTCGGGAAGGTCAGGGGGTCGAAATCGCTGCCAAAGTGCCAGAATAGTAGCTCGTGGACTTCGTCCCCACGGAGGCTGGCTAGGCCGCGGATGGCGCTGATGCGCACCCGGGGATCGGCGTCGGCTAGGGCCTCGACTAGCGGATCGATGCTCGTGGAGGATCCGAGGCGGCCTAGGGCCTCGGCCGCCTCGCTGCGGATGTCCGAGGCTCCGTCGAGCAACTCGCGCCCCAAGGGTTCGGTGG
>VXZF01000568.1 GCA_009845645.1 Gemmatimonadota bacterium
TGGCCGGCACCTTAACCGAGTCCTCGTAAAAGGTCTGCTTCCACCACAGCCCGTGTTCGCCGACCTGCTCGCCGTGGTCCGACGTGTAGAGGATGAGGGTATTTTCCTCCAAGTCGTTTTCCCGCAGCGCGGCTATGATCTGGCCGATTAGCGCGTCCATGCGATGGACTAGCGCCCAATAGGCAGCGCGGGCGCGACGGGTCTCTTCCTCGCTGACTTCTTCGATCTCGCAGGCTTGGCGCCAGTGCTTGATGTGAGGGTGTAGGTGGTCGCCGAAGGGTTCGGGGGTTTGCGGCGGGGTGATGTTTTCATAGTAGTAGCGATAGTCTTGCAAGCGGGCGACAAAGGGCTGGTGCGGCAGCATGAATCCGACCGAGAGCGAAAACGGCTCAGCTACTTGGCCGGCACGCTTAGCGACGCCGAGGCGGTTGAGGTAGTCAACGGTCGCGGCGGTGACGTCTTCGTCGTGGACTTGGTAGGCGCTCTGGCCGTGGCCGGACAGGCGCAGACTGATGCGGCCCGGCCCGGCCGTGCCTGAGAGTTGGCCGTGATCGACGCCCTTGCCTCCGGGTTGGTTGGGGCCGTGATCGCCGACGAGTCGCTCCGCGTACCCGTGCAGTTGGTCTGGCCCAACCGAGTGCATGCGGCCGATGAGAACGGGGTGGTAGCCGCCAGCGCCCATGGCATGGGCGAAGGTGGGGATGCCGGAGTCGAGGATGTGGCTGTTGGTCCAGACTTGGTTGTCGCAGGGGTAGCGGCCCGAGAGCATGGACATCCGCGAGGGCACGCAAATCGGCGAGGGGCAATAGGTGTTGTCGAACACCACGCCGCGCTCGGCAAGGGCATCGAGGTGGGGGGTCTCGACCAAGGGATCGCCGTAGCAGCCAGCGACGTAGGGGCTGTGTTGGTCGGAGTGGATGTAGAGCAGGTTGGGGTGGGGTGATTGGCTCATAAGGGTCCTTGTCGGTTATATAGGGTGCGCGACAAAGTACGCGGCTGGTCGGGGTCGGGCAAGATGGAGCGGAGCCGATTTTTCTCGCGTTGCGGCCTTGTGTACGTTTTTTTCAACGGCGAACTGCAAGCGATGGAGATTGGGCATGAAAACAAAAAAAAACGCCAAGCTGACGAAGATGAAGCGGAAGGACTACGAGCGGGAATTAGACAAGTTGCACCACGAGTTGGTCAAGTTGCAGCACTGGATCAAGGACCAGGGCTTGCGGGTCGTGATCGTCTTTGAGGGGCGCGACACAGCCGGCAAGGGCGGGATTGTCAAGCGCATTACCGCGCCACTCAATCCGCGTGGCGCGCGCGTGGTGGCTTTAGGCACGCCGTCGGACCGCGAGCGCACCCAGTGGTACTTCCAGCGCTACGTAGCCCACCTGCCGGCCGCGGGCGAGATTGTGATCTTCGACCGCAGCTGGTACAACCGCAGCGGCGTCGAGCGGGTGATGGGCTTTTGCACTGAGGAAGAGTATTGGGAGTTTCTCCACTCGTGCCCAGAGTTTGAGCGCATGCTAGTGCGCTCGGGGATTATTCTGCTCAAGTACTGGCTTTCGGTGAGCGAGGAAGAGCAAGAAAACCGCTTTCAAGAACGCGCCCGGAATCCGCTCAAGCACTGGAAGCTCAGCGATATAGATCTCAAGTCGCGGAACATGTGGGTCGAGTATTCCAAGGCTAAAGACGAGGCGTTTTTCTACACGGATATTCCCGAAGCACCTTGGTACACAGTCGAGGCCGACGACAAGCGCCGGGCGCGTCTCAACTGCATCGCGCACATTCTCGGCCAACTGCCCTATAAAGACGTGATGCCAAAAAAGATCAAGCTGCCATCGCGTCCACCCCACGGCGAGTACCAGCGCCCGCCTCACAGCAAGTTGAACTTTGTCGATGAGAAGTACTGAAAAGCGGTTTTGCGACCTGCCCGAGTGCAAGCGATGAGACGCGATGTCTGCAAGCCAGTTCGAGTTTCTCGGCCTTTCCCATATCGCTGCAATGGGTGTGACGCTAGTCTTGCCGATCCTCTTGACCATCGTCGTCAAGCGGCTCAATTCGGCAAAGGCGACTCAAGCCATCTGCGGCGCGTTCGCGGCCGTACTCCTGCTCAACGAGATCCTGCCTTGGGGCCATCGCTTGGCGATGGTCGGAGCGTACGAGTTTGTGCGGTGGTACCTGCCGTTGCACGTCTGTAGCATTACCGTCTTCGCCGTCGCTGCCGCGCTCATCTTCCGCTGGCAGACGGCATACGAAATCGCCTACTTCTGGGGACTCGCCGGCGCGACCAATGCCGTTGTCACGCCGCCGCTCATAGCTGACTATCCAGCGTATCGCTTCTTTCAGTATTTCATCGCCCACGGCGGCATCGTCGCCGGCGCACTATTCGCAACTTGGGGACTTGGCATGCGACCGACGTCCAAGTCTGTCATCCGCGTCTTCGCGCTGCTAAATCTCTTGGCGATTGTCGCGTTTGGCGTCAATTGGGCGCTCGGGAGCAACTACATGTTCCTCAGTCGGCCGCCCGTTACCCAGTCGCCGTTTTTCTTTGCCCCGTGGCCGTGGTATATCCCAATCCTCGACGGCGTGGCGCTCGTTTTGTTTTACTTGTTGCTCCTACCTTTTAAAATCGGGCGCAGATCAGACGGTTCGCGGATACCTACTATTCTATGAAAGCATCTCGCAAAAAAAAGAAGGCTACGTCCCAAAAGTCCGAGTCCCAGATTCGCAAAGCGGACCTAGGT
>VXZF01000430.1 GCA_009845645.1 Gemmatimonadota bacterium
TTCTTAAATTCTATGTCAAAAATAGTGAGTTTTTTTTGTCAATTCTGCGTCCTTGTACTTGTAGTGTAATAAACTGGAAACAAACGTTTTCATGCTGGGCAAATTTTTCGACAAAATAAAGCAGGGATTGGCGCAGACGCGGCAGGCGATGACCGATGTGATCTCCGGCAACCCTCGCTTGGACGACGACGCCATCGACGATATCGAGGCCGCGCTGATCGGCGCTGATATGGGGCTGGAGACCGCCACTGAACTCGTCGATGAGCTGCGCGAGCAGCTCAGGAGCGGCCAAATGGCGGATGGGCCGGACGGGGTGATACAGGTGCTGGAGGAGCAAGTAGCCGCGATGATGACCCTCGGCAATGGCGCGGCTTTGCCCCTAGCCGACGAGTTGCCGGGCAAGCCGTTTGTCGTGCTAATCGTCGGCGTCAATGGCACCGGCAAGACCACGACGGCCGGCAAGCTGGCCAAGCAATACGCCGATGCTGGCAAGAAGGTGGTACTCGCTGCCGGCGACACGTTTCGGGCCGCAGCCATCCCCCAGCTCGCCATCTGGGCGGAGCGCGCCGGAGCCGACCTGATACGCACGCAGCAAGGAGCGGACCCGGCGGCCGTGGCCTTTGACGCGCTCGCCGCGGCCAAGTCGCGCGGGGCCGACGTGCTGCTGGTAGATACGGCCGGCCGCTTGCACAACAAGGTCAACTTGATGGAGGAACTCAAGAAGATCCGCCGCTCGCTGGCCAAGCAAGACCCCGCAGCCCCGCACGAAACCCTACTAGTACTCGACGGGACCAGCGGCCAGAATGCCCTGTCGCAGGCGACCGCGTTCAACCAAGCCACCGAATTGACCGGGCTCGTGCTGACCAAGCTGGACGGGACGGCCAAGGGCGGGATCGTCGTCGCGCTGCGGCGTCAGATGGACCTGCCGGTGAAGCTGATTGGGGTGGGTGAGGGGGTGGACGATTTGCAGCCGTTTGACGCGGCAACATTCGCCCGCGCATTGTTCGCCGAGTGAGGGGTTACAGCGCAGCTAGCGCGTCTTCTAGCTCCCCTCGCACTTCCGCATCTTCTTCTATTTCCAAGCGCCGTTTGAGCGCCCCCTTTGCCTCATCGCCTCCGAGTTGACCCAGTGCCCAAGCCACGTGGCCGCGCACTAGCGGCTCTTCGTCGTCGAGCACGCTGATCAGGGCTGGCACCGCGGCCTGCATACCCGAATTGCCCAAGGCTACGGCGACGTTGCGCAAAAAGCCTCGGCGCTTAGGGCGCTTGACCGGATTGCGGCGAAACAGTGCGTTGAAATCCTCGCGGTCGAGTTGGATCAGGTCGAGAAGCGCCGGGCTGTCGAGGCCGGCTCGGCTCTTGTACGCCGGCTCTGGAGCTGGCTCGACCTTGCGGTTCCACGGGCACACCTCTTGACAAATGTCGCAGCCAAAAATCCACTGGCCCATGCCTTGTCGCAGATCGCGGGGAATCGACTCTTTGAGTTCGATGTTGAGATAGGAGATGCAGCGCTGGGCGTCGAGCACGTACGGCTCGGGGAAGGCGTCGGTGGGGCAGGCGTCTAGGCAGCGCGTGCAGGTGCCGCAGTGGTCTGTGGCGGGTTCGTCGTAGTCGAGTTCGAGGTCGGTGATGATTTCGGCTAAGAAGAAATAGGAGCCTCGGCGCTTGTCGATCAGGCAGGTGTTCTTACCCCACCAGCCCAAGCCCGCCCGCTGGGCGAGTTCGCGCTCTAAAACTGGGGCTGTATCCACAAAATAGCGGCCTTTGGTCTGCTCCCCGGCCTCGGCCAGCACGAATTCCCACAGTGCTGCCAAGCGCTTTTTAACGATGTCGTGGTAGTCGTCGCCGCGGGCATAACAAGCGATCTGGCCGCGCAGGGGATCGGGTGCCGTGGGCGTAGGTTGGTAGTAATCCATGCCGAGGCAGATGGCGGTCTGGGCACCGGGGACCATCCGGCGCGGGTCCTCGCGCTTATCGAGGTGGCGCTTGAGATAGTCCATCTGACCGGCGTAGCCCAAGGCCACCCAGCGAGCGTAAAACTCGGCCCCTTTTAACGGATCGGCCGGGGCGAAACCAACCGAGGTAAAGCCCAAGGCGCGGGCCTTGTGGCGTATTTGTTCGGTCAGCGACATGCCGGGCCGCGCAAGCAGGTACTAGAACATCTCCGCGATGCGGCGGAAGACCATCTGATTGAGGTCGTTGAACGTGACAAACACCATGATGAACAGCATGATGGCCAAGCCGATCTGCTGAAAGATCTCGCGCTGGCGCAGCGAGAGCGGTCGGCGCATGATGCCCTCTAGCGTGAGGAAGGTCAGATGGCCGCCGTCGAGTACGGGGATGGGCAGGAGGTTGATAATCGCCAAGTTGACGCTGAGTATGGCGAGGAAGCGGACGAAGGAGTCCAAACCCTGCTCGGCGGTCTGTCCGGCTAGCTGGGCGATGCGCAACGGGCCGCCCAATTCTTCGGTCGAGCGATCGCCTTGGAAGAGCTCTCCTAAGAAGTCGAGGATTAGCCAAGAGGAATTGTACACGCCCAAGCCCCCCAACACCACGGCTCGGCCCAACCCGACGGTGTGGCGCGAGACCTGCGGACCGATGCCAATGCGACCCACGAACGCTTCGCCCTCGGGGTGGGTCGCCGGGGTAATGAGCTGCTCCATGCGCTGGTCGTCGCGCTCCCAAACCAACGGAACCGTCTCGCCCGGATAGCGGCGGATTTCCTCGCTCAT
>VXZF01000306.1 GCA_009845645.1 Gemmatimonadota bacterium
CTAAATGAAAAGAAGAAGCTCTAATTCTCATTATGAAAAAATTGAGGGGATAATGGACTGGGATGATCAGCGAGTTGTGCTTACTGGGGCCAGTAGCGGCATCGGCCGCGCCTTGGCCCTTGTGCTAGCCGAGCGCGGGGCGCGCTTGGTATTGGTGGCGCGTCGCGCCGAGGCTCTAGCAGAACTAGGGTCGGCCATTGAAGAGAGCGGCGGTCGCCAGCCGCTAGTGGTGCCGTGCGACGTAAGCGATCTGGCTCAAGTCGGGGCTTTGCACGCCGAAGTGAAGGCGCAATGGGGTGGTGCCGACGTGTTGATCAACAACGCGGGTCGGGGGCATTACAACTTTTTTGCCGACGCGGATGTGCGCGAATGTGAGGCCGTGGTGCAAACGAACCTGCTCGGTGCTATCTACTGCACTCGAGCCTTTCTGCCGGGGATGCTGGCGCAAGGGCGGGGCCGGTTGGTCTTCATATCGAGTATTGTCGGCGAATTCCCCGTGCCCAAGCACGCCGTGTACAGCGCGACAAAATTCGCATTGAACGGCTTGGCCGAAAGCCTCGACTACGAGCTGGCACCCCAGGGCATTGGCGTGCATCTCGTGGAGCCGGGCTTGGTACATACCGAGTTTGCCGCGCGGGCCGGTACTAAGCACCTGCCGGTGCAGAAAAAGTTCGCCAAGTCGGCGGAGGAAGTGGCCGAAGCCATTGCCGACGCCGTGGCCGCGGGCAAGCGCAAGAGCATTCCAGACGCGGCCGCGCTTTTGTTGATCAAGCTGCGCCAGCACTTACCCCGCTTGACGCGGTTCGCTTTTAAGAGAGTTTGCCGTAGGCTCTAAAGCCTGCTACTGAGAGGTGTACCCGCCATCGACGACTAGGGTCGCCCCGGTGGTAAAGCCCGATGCTTCTGAGGCGAAGTAGAGGACGGCCGTGGCCAGTTCGGCTGGGTCGCCCCAGCGGTCCATGGGGACCTTGGCGATCATTTCGCGGGCCTTGGCCGGGTCTTGCAGCAGGATGGCGTTGATAGGGGTGATAAAAGGGCCGGGGCAGATGGCGTTGACGGTGATCCCGTGCGCTGCCCATTCGAGGGCGAGGGTCTTGGTGAGCTGGACGATACCGCCCTTGCTCGATGCATACGGCGTGCGGTCGGCGATTGAGACCTGAGACACGGTGGAGCCGAGGTTGATGACGCGGCCGTAGCCGCGTTCGATCATCTGCGGCCCCACGGCTCGGCAGTAGTACATCGGGCCGGTGAGGTTGATAGCGATGACCGCGTCCCAATCCTCGTCGCGCAGATCGACGATGGGGCTGCGGATGTTGATGCCAGCGTTGTTGACCAGAATGTCGATGGGTCCCAAGGCGTCGTTGGTTTGGCGCACCGAGGCTTCCACTTGGGCGCGGTTCGCTGCATCGGCTTGGAAAGCGAGCACGCGGCCATTGGTGTGGGCACTGATTTGTTCGGCTGCGGCGCGGGCTTCTTCCTCACTGCGACTGGTGATGGCCACGTCGGCACCGGCCGCCGACAGTGCGCAGGCCATGGCTTCGCCGAGGCCCTTGCTGCCGCCCGTCACCAAGGCCGTGCGGTCCTTGAGGCTGAAGAGGTCGAGCGAGGAAGGCGGAATCATCATGGCGGAGACCAGCCTTCGGCCTCGACCATGGATTTGGCGAGGTCGCCCAGCTCGGCGACTAGCTCGGCTTGATCTTGGGCGCGGGCCTTATTGGTGATCTGCATGGTTAGGGCGATTAGCCCCAAGCCGAAGATCCGCTGCAGGCTCTGCGGCGAGTCTGGTTCGAGGTCGGGAATCAGCTCGGATAGACGGTTGAGCAGGTCGCGGTGCTCGGCGGGAATTTCAATGACTTCCAAAGACATAGCGGCGTTAAAGTAACGCACGGCCTAGTTGTGGTCAAAGTTCCACATCGCGGGCGACGAAGTGTTCGTCCTCTTGGGCGATGCGGCTCCAAGGCACGTCGGGATCGTGGTCCCAGGCAACAATCCACCCCTGATCAGCGGCTTCGGCGGTAAATTGCTGTTTGCGAGTCAAGGTCTGGTAGGGGAACATGTCGTAGGCCATGTTCCAATAGGGCCGCAGGTGGAGGCGCGTGGGGATCAGTTCCCCGGGATAGACAAGGGTATGGTCGCCGGCCTCAAGGCGAAAGCCCTGATGGGCGCGGGTGTGGCCACCGGTGACAAAAGCCGTCAATCCGGGTACCAATTCGCTATCGCCGTCGAGGAAGCGCAGCTCGACTTGGCGGGCGAGAGCGTGCAGCTCTTCGGGCCGATAGCTGCTCCGCATGGTACTGCGGCCGGCCAAGGCATCGTCCCACTCATCGCGCTGAACCGCGTGGATGGCGTTGGGAAACAGCGGCTCTAGGCCCGTAGGGCCTTCGACGAGACAGCCGCTGAAGTGATCGAAGTGCAGGTGGGTAAGCGCGACCATGGTGATCGCCTCCGGGGCCACGTCTGCGGCTGCGAGCGAGCCGCGCAGGGTCTGCACGCCGTCCATGCCGTACATGGTGCGCTCGCGTGGAGAGAAGCGCTCGCCAAACCCAGCGTCGAGTAGCACGAGCCCGCGACCTATTTTCAGGAGCAGACAGTTGCACGACAGGCGGATGCGATTGTACTCGTCGGCGGTGGCAGCCCGTTGCCACAGGACCTTGGGCACCAATCCGAACATGGTACCTCCGTCGAGGCGAAAGTCGCCGCCGGGCAGGTGTATGGCTTCTGCGTCGCCTA
>VXZF01000055.1 GCA_009845645.1 Gemmatimonadota bacterium
TGCCTATTTGGGAGCCCTCAGTATCGGTGTCCACCCGCAGCCGCGCTAGATAGACTCCCGGGGGCGCGACGTCGCCCTGTCCGTCGCGCCCATCCCAAGCGATCCCATACGATCCCGTGCTCAACGCCCGCTGCTCGATCAGCCGTCGCACCAGCCGTCCTTGCAGATCGTAGATGAGCACCTCCACCGGACTGTCATCGCCCACCTTGACTACCGCAAAGCGGAACGACGCCTCGTCGTTGATGCCATCGCCGTTGGGCGTAAACACCGCGGGCACCACCGATATCGCTTGCACCAAAGGCCCAGACGCGACTTTGCCCACTAACGTCGTCGTATTGCTAACCACCTCTGCGACCGCCTCACCCGGATCCACCCGCTGCCAGCCGCCCTCTCCCTCTGCGCTATTCTGCAACGACGCCTGCATCACTGCTCCGGTCGAAAACAGCGCGGTCGAAAAATCCAATCGCACCACCTCAACCCCCGAGTCAGGCCCCAGCGGTGCAAACGCTACCTGCAAGCTGTCGCCCGAAGTAGGCACGACGTCAGCAGTGAGAGCCGTCCCAGTCGCCTCCCCGGCCGCTAGTTCGGTCGCGGTACCGCCATAAAGTCCCTCAAAGCGCAGGTTCATGTCAGTAGGAGCGATCAAAAGCAACTGATCGAAGCCAGGGTCGCCGCGGGCGAAGTCTGGACGCACGTAAAAGGAAAAACGCTGCTCCTCGCCGAGGTTCTCAACTTCGAAAGGGACAACTTCGCCGACGAGTTCTTGCGCAACCGGATTGGTAAAGTTGAGCCGGATCGAACGCAGCGTTGCACTGACCTCTGGATCGTCCGATAGCAGGACCGCGCGGATCTCGAGAAATTCGCGCGGGCTAGGTGAGGTGATCGGGCTGCCGCTGGCGTCTTCGTAGGGCGCACTCCAATCACTCCAGTCCCCACCGGCGACCTCCTTGCCAATAGTGTCGCCGCGGAAAATCGACAGCAGCTTGTTGTATTCGGCCTCGGTGACTTCAGTGCCGTCTTTTTTAAAGTAGCGCAGCACCTCGTCGAGTTCGTTGCCGGTGCGGGTCTGCAACACGACGCTGGTGCCCGGCGGCGTATCGGCATCCCACTCAATCGACAGCAGGTTGCGGCTGCCGCCCAAGCGCACCAAGTCAGACGTCAGAGTTACTTCTGGCTGATATCCCCGCCCGTAGAGCTGAATCTCGGCTGGCTGGCCCCAACCACCGCCAAAGCCACCACCCGCCTCAAACTGCTTCCAGACGAGATGGAAGAAGCGCGCCTTAATCCGCTCGAAGTCGTTGCCTTCGTAGAGGCCGAAACCCAACCCCTGACTGCTGCCATAATCGCTGTTTTCCGTGCGATTGACCGCGACCGACCACTTGAGGCTGCCGTCGGCTTCAAGGCTGCCATCGGAAAAGTCTAGGTGATAGGCTTGAAAGACTCCGCCGGCGTAGGCGATGCGGAAGGCGTCGATCCAGTAAAAAGCCCCTAAATCGAACAAGACCCCGCCCTCTGGCGAGTTCAGCGATCCCCGACCGAAGATAGTAATAAATTGGACCCTACTTTCGATCTCACCATCGATCATGTTGCTGATCGAGGCCGTCTGCGTCGCCGTACCGTAACCACCGCGCTCCAGCACCCCAGAAAGAATCTCGTCGCCCTCGGCCCAAACCTCCAACTCCGCCAGCCGCGGACGCTCCTTGCGATAGTAGCGGATCGCACCTCGGCGGTCGGCGTCGAGGCGCTCAAAAACCTTCTGCTCCACTAAGGTCTCGCGGCCCCCAGCGAGTTTTTTGAAGTAGTCGATCGCCCCCCGTTCTCCTGCTGGCAGAGCCTCGTACTCAGCTTGGCTTAGCTCCCGGCCGCGGTCGAAATCGCTGCCGGTCACCACGATCTGCACAAAGCGGAGGCCAGCGCCGGCGAAATCATCTCCCAACTGATCCATGTCGATCTCGAAGAGGCGCTGTTCCTTGTTGGGCCGCAAGGTCCGCAACAGCGGGCTGAACTCTGGCAGCGGCGAGCGCTGGTTGCCCTTGGGCTTGTTGCCCTGTGAGGCCAACACATCGAACTGCAAGAACGGGTCTCCCAAATCCTCGCCGACGAATTTGAGTACAATCTTCTTAGCGATCACCAATCGGCCCAAGTCAACGACGAACCACCACTGCGAAGCAAGATCGGACTCCTCGCTCGCCGCGACTGGTTCCCAATAGGTTGTCAAATCGCCATCGAAAATGTTGGGCACCGCGGCGATATTCGCCGTGGCACCCCCCTGTACCGCGTCGAGTGGAACAATGTCTTCGGGGTCTTTTTTGATTCTTTCCGGGGGGCGCAAGCGCAAGTAATCGACGATATCCTGCACCGCATTGATGTCGCGGCGGACGTGCTGAGGCCGCACCGACCCGTCGGCACCTAGTTCCAGCACCCCCGGTGGGAAGCTCCAGTTCTGCCAGTGAACGCGGCTGTTGACCACCACCTGACTCGCCGTCACCCGATGCCCTACTTGGGCCGAGACGCTCACTGCCCAACCAAGCACTAATACGATGCTGATACGCTGCATACCCATCTTTCAGTAGGCTAAAACGACAACGCGCTGGCGTGCTTCTTTGCGTTGGTCACTTTCTACTTCCAGCCGTAGCAGATACAATCCCGGCGCAGCCACCGACCCATCTGCTAAACGCCCGTCCCAGCGCAGCGCGACTCGACCGCTCGCCGCCGTGCCCCGATC
>VXZF01000241.1 GCA_009845645.1 Gemmatimonadota bacterium
GCAAGCCCGGGTTGGGATAGCGCGTTTCTCATTCCGCAGTACACGACCGACGCCAACCCCGGCCTGCGCTCGGTTGAAGACCTGAAGCTGGAGGAGCATTGGAACCTTTTCGTCCGCCCCGATAGCGACGGGAAAGCCGGACTCGTAACGTGCGTCCTCGGCTGGGAATGCGAGGTAATCAACAGGAAGCAGGTTTATGGCTATGGCCTGCAGGAGGTCATCAAACTCATTATCCCAAGCACCTACCAAGAGTTGAACACGGCAATCCTTTCTGCGTTCGACAAGCGCGAGCCGATTCTCTTCTACTATTGGGGCCCCGAGGTGGTTCCGACGAGACTAAACGAGCAATACGGCGGCTTCTACCGACTGAAAGAGCCCGACTACTCCGATGAGTGCTGGGACCACCTTGCTGCGGTGGACGAAGCGCAAGACGTGACGCAGGCTTGCTCGTACCCTGACCGGCAGCCGGCTATCGTCGTGCGCTCCGAACTGCGCGAAACCGCGCCTGAAGCCGTTGCGTTTTTAGAGAAATGGAGACTTTCTGACGAGTCGATCCATGCGTTGCTCGCCCGCTTTTCAGAGACCGACGACGCCTATAGCGATGTGGCCGCTTGGTGGCTTTACAACTCCGATGAATGGAAAAGTTGGGTCGCCGAGGGCATAGCCGACAAGGTGCTGGCTGGGGTAGCGCAAGATTTTGATACGTCGCGGGAGGTGGACTGAATCCGCTGGTCGCGGCAAACGGTGCGCTACCATTCAAAAGGAGACTCTACCAAAGGAATTTGACGTTATGAAGGCGGTAATCATCTGCATCATGGGGTTGGTGGGAGCACAGGGCCATGTAGGTGCTGAACACTTAGTCGAGGGCCAGGTACTACTGGCTTCAGGCGAACCGGCAATCGGGGCCTAGGTGCGCTTGTCCGATTTGAGCGACCTACGAGCAGCCCCGATTCGGGCGACGGCGGATGAAGCGGGCTATTTCGTCCTGCCTGTAAGGGGCGCGTCGGCCGTGCCGGAGCAGTTCGAGTTGGGACTAAATTACCCCAATCCCTTTAATCCGTTTCGAGGTACTTGACCTGCCATCCTGTAATTAACCCACTACCGAGGGAATTCACCATGCACAAAGTAGTCTTAGCCCTTGCCGTTTCCGCCGTTTTCTTGGGCTCAGGATATAGTCAGCCCATGATAGACAGCTTGAAAATCCCCGAGTCTGGCCATATGCAAGTGATCGAAACCAAAGATGGAGGGATGCTCATTGGTCGCATTGTCTCCATTGACGTCGATGCCGTCCAAGTTGAGACCAGCTTTGGCAAAACGGAAGTCCCCATCCGAGCCATAAAGAAAATCAGGAGAATCCCAGCGTCCTCTATGCGGAGTGGGAAACACTGGTATCCCGATCTCAATACCACGCGGCTGTTTATAACTACAACGGCCCAGATGATGGAGCGCGGGCAGGGCTACTATTCCAATCGCTATCTCTTCTTCAGCATGCTCGCATACGGGGTCACGGACCGTTTCACTATTGGCGCGGGCGGTCTCACGCTACCCATCCCTCTCAAAGATCTCCCCTTCTACATTACGCCCAAAGTGGGTCTTTGGAACCAAGAGTCCTTGGATCTGGCCTTGGGAGCTCTCATCATGCGGGTACCAAATGACGACGATAGTTTCTCGACGGGCATTCTATATGGGGTAGGGACTTTCGGCGGCCCCGAGGGGCTCACCGCGGGCTTGGGCTGGGGGTTTGTGGACGGCGAAATAGAGAATAAACCCGCGATTGTGTTAGGAGGAAAAAGAAGGTGGACGCGCAGACTGTCCGTCGTCGCCGAAAGTTGGTTTTTTCCCGATTACTACGACGAGCCTTGGGTTATATATGGCATCCGCTTTTTGGGCTTACGAATGACCGTGGATGTGGGTATGATCGCGGTGCCCTCCGAGGAGATCGTATTTCCGGGATTCCCCTACTTCGACTTTGTCTTCAACTTTGGCTATTAGCTTCGTCCAGTACAAGCTGGGCAATGACCCACGACCCGATATCTATTCAAATGGGCTCTGACAACCGCAGAGCCGCCGTTGTTCTTCTTGATATCCACTAAAATATCGTATTGACGCGCTCACTCTAAAGGGAGGTTCGTCATGGGCTTTTTACTCGGATTGATGTTGTGGGGCACCTGCGTATTGCGGTGTCATTGCTTCAAACAAGGGCAAGGATGGCTTTGGCTGGTTCTTCCTCGGGTGTTTGCTCGGCCCCCTAGGCAGCATCTTGGCCTTAGTTACCAAAGACGGAAGGAGGCACGTATTATGCCGATTCGTTTAGCCCTATTCGCCCTCGCCGTGGCGGTGTGGAGTTGTGGAGACGACAGCGATCCGGCCCCCACGGCCCCGCTGCGGCCCTCCGGGGAGTTGAAAACTTGGGATCTTTCGCCCATCGTTTCGGCTGACGAGGTTCGTGCCATGCCTCCGGGCACGCCCATATTCATGCGCACTGAATTTGCCAACGGCGAACTGGCCGATCTCGAAATGACGTTCGTCCAGGTGGTCGATGATTATTTGGCACCCATGCCGGTCTATATGGTCGAAGCCTCCGATCCTGTTTTGATACAGCTTGAGGGCATTGCCCAAGGCATGAGCGGTTCGCCCGTTTTTACAGAGCAGGGCACTTGGGGAGCTATTGCGTATGGCTTTAGTGGGCAGGACAGCCCGCCTTATTACTTTTTTGCCACGCCTATAGAATGGGTCATCGGCACGCGGGGCACGCTGCCTTCGGCCAAACGTACGGCTACATGGGAAGGAAACGTTATTACTCCTTTGGATACGCCCTTGCTGAGCACCGGACTCAATGGGGGGCGTCTGTTGCCTGACGGTTGGTCGCTGCTAAGCGCCGCTGGGCTAACCCAAGAGCGCCAAGCCAGCTTTGAGGCCGGTAGGCCCCTGGCGGTTGGGTTGCTGCTTGGTGAGCTTACGCTAAGCTCGTTGGGGACCATATCGTACGTCGATGGCAACCGGGTCTATGGGTTTGGGCATCCCATGACTGGTAGGGGTGCGGTATCCCTTCCCATCATCGAAGCCAAGGTGCTCGGCGAAATTTCCAACGTGTCCGCCCCGTTCAAGTTCGCCACGCTGAACCCAACCGTGCGCGGCACCCTGAAGGAAGACCGCTTGCCGGCGGTGCGCGGCGTACTCGATGAGGAACCAGACCTAGTGCCTATTAAGAGCGTCTATGCGCTTCCTTCCGGGCGCACAGTCGAACTGGCACACAGGATGGCTGTGGGCATCCCTCCGGATGACGCGCTCGCTATGGTCTCCCGTGCCTTCTTTTTTCCCTTGGCCAGCCGGGTCGATAACGATCTTGAGCACAGCATCCGCGTTACGACGGACATTGCTTTTTCCGGCTCCGATTCAATGCTTACTCTTGCTCGGCTCTACTCTACACCCGAAGGACAATTGGAGGCTTCCATTTCCGAGGCCGTTCGCGATGTGGCAAAGGCCCTTTCGGAACTGATGACGCGGGACGATTACGGACTTTCTGTGCGCGTGGCCGAAGTACATGTCGAAGTGATTCCTGAGACGCGCTTTGCCACCGTGACGAAGGTCACGGCCGACTCGGTTATCAGTCTTGGCTCTTTGCTGGATATTACCACCTTACTGCGCGTGGGAAGGGCCGAGGACCGGGAAGTTCAGCTAGCCCTGAGCGTGCCGGATACGCTTCCCCCTGGCTTCTACCAGCTCGAAGTGGGGTCTGCCGCACTATTAGGGGACGTAGGGGACGATGCGCCGCTGTTGGGCTCTTCATCGTTTGGCTCCCCCAGTGAGGAAACACTCGATGATGTTTTTGCCCGACTGAATAAACCCGACGAGAGAGTCCTCTTAAAAGCTCGCTTGGCGCTTGGCGAGCCTGATCCACCGGCCTTTTTCGATCCACGGCTTCAGGGGGAAGGTGGAGGGGGCGAACCCGAAGGCGCCTTTGGTGGGGTTCCTCCTCTCGGCTCTTTTTCACCCGGCCCTCCTCCCTTGGCCCCTGAGCCTGTTTCTACGCAGGAAGACGTCGGTTTAATGCTTCAAGGTGTCAAAGTCCTTGAGATAGAAGTCGTGGCAGTGGAGTAAAGGAAGTGGCAGAATGGCCTCAAGGCTCTCGCCCTGCAGGTGATGAAACAGCCTGCCATCTGCTATATCCCCCCGGGGGTAGTGTATCAGTACACGATACTCAAGGGATCGTCGCCAAAATCGCGGAGCGCATCCGCGGAGCGCATCAAGGTAGCGGGCGGCTAATCGCCAGACTAGTAACGATTGAAGTGGCGGGTTTTCTCAACGGCGGCTGGCCGCTGGTCGCGTCTAAATCAACGGCCCGTTGTAGCGTAGGACGGGATCGGCTGATTTGGCCTAAATCTGCCCTTTTCGCAGCTCCTAAATGGCCTAAAATTCACCACTATCGCCGCCGATCGCCGCCAAAAACAGGCCAGGGTCGTACTAGCGATGAACGGCGTTATCAGTACTATCCTAACGCCAGCCACGTCAGGCTTGGTCGGAGAGTACCTGTATAGTCCACACCCCCAGGCGGCCCGTTGACTTGATCTAGCGCGCTCTATATCTTGAAGATAAGTAGCAAAACGCCCCGGCTAGAAGGCTTTAGCCGGGGCATTACCGATCCCACTCGCGTTTGAGCGAACGCGACGGGCATTCGACCACAGAAAGGGTGGGCTTTCAATGGCCAAATTTTCCTCCAATATACCCACCCATTACCCACATTGCAACTGCGAGCTTGGCCGGTAGTGAGAAGCTGGAGGTGCCCGTGCTGCAAAATTTGCTCAAAGAGCTATGGGAGCATATCGAGCGCCATGAAAGGATCGGCATACCCGTCGAAGCAACTGACCGAAATAGACCTTGAAGAGCGGCCGAGTGGCGGCATGCTTCGTTGGTAAAACAGATGCCAAGGGGTTAAAACTATTGTTTTTATTGCAGAAGCCCCACTGCCCTTTATGGGTGACAGAAGCGAAAAAAAGATGACGAGAAGACGGCGCAAGGACAGATTCACTACAACGCCTAGTCGTCTTGAGGTTAATGTCCGAGCGATACCTCCTCTTCCGCCAGGTGGGTGGAAGCTTTGTACCTCGAAAGAGATGGCGCTTGTAGGAGCAGCTCCTAAGAATTACTTATCCTACGGCGACCCACTTTCTTCAAAAACTCTTGGCTATATAGCGAAAAAGGGGCGAATGAAGGCTGATGCACGGGAATGTGTAACTGAAGAGATTATTTCTAAAATTGGTTCTATGCTGCCATTGGAGATCGCAAGCTCCAAGCTAGTCCGTGTCTCGAAGCATGACGTCCGATTTCTTTCTAGGAATTTCATTGTGCCTGGACAAGATACGCTGGTACATGGAATTGAACTCGTGGCTAGGTATTTCCAAACTAACTCAGATGAGGTAGAGTCGGCGTTTGGGTTGAAGAATCGAAAGCAGGAACACAATCTTTACACGATTGATAACATTTTGACAGTTCTCATGTCTTTGTATCCAAAGGAGATACGCCACTTAAGGGAAGGCTTTTTCAGGATGCTTGCTTTTGATGCCTTTATAGGGGCCCCCGACCGGCATGGAATGAACTGGGGCGTGCTCGAGCCTCTTGTGAATTCGAGTTCTATACGTTTCTCGCCAATTTATGATACGGCACGAGGACTCTTTCGCGAGTATTCAGATGCTGATTTGATCGAGAAAGCGCAACAGAGAGGACGGGAGTGTTTCCTTGAGAATTATGCCGAACGTTCCCGGCCCATTTTCAGTACGGGTCAAGGACAAACAGACAACCACTTTTCGTTGGTGAAGTGGATTTCTGTAAAGTACCCGCATGCGTGCAGGAACACTATTTGTAAAGTGTTCAATGCGGTCGATATCCTATCTATTGAGCGAATGCTCCAGCAACGGTTCCGCAGAATTATCACTCAGGATCGAATTGGATTTATTCGGGATCTCCTCTCACTTCGACTTGATCGCCTTCGAAAGGAGGTTCAATTATGAAGAAAGGCTTTATGACTCTCTTGAATCCGAAGGCCTGGGGAATTAGCCTCTTTCATTCGCCCTCGGACTCCTCTCCAGGACAAAGCTTGGAGGTATATAGGCAAATGCTTGATGAGAAGCCTTTAGTAGGGCGGCTTTCTTGTGAGCAAGGTGAATTTGTGTTCCGTTATGACTCTAACTACAGAGAGGAGCCTATCTCTGCTTTTCCTCGAATTGGCCATGTATATCGTTCCCAACACTTATGGCCTTTCTTTGCGGTACGTATTCCGCCAGTTGATCGAGAGGATATTCGTCAAGAGATTGAAGAGCGCTCGCTAGAGGAGGATCAAGTACTTGAAATTCTTGGGTTATTGGCCAAGGTCTCAGTGACTAGCCCTTACGAGTTTGAACTCGCTGAAGATCAAATGCCGTAACCCGCACCGTTGGCCGCGCTCCGTGCGTCCCATCGCCCCACGTCGAGACCCACACCGTCCCGAATTTGCTCCAGTCTGCCCGATCCGGCCCGTAGACAAGCCTGTGGAGCCACGGGCGGCTTACAGGGCCGTTTCCGGCGCTCCTGAGCGATTTGGGGTGATTTCGGCAAAAAGCGGTTGGGAAAGGCCCGGCGCAGAAGCTCACCAAAGCGATCGCTGCCTTGTGCCCTGTGCCGTTGATTGCGAGCATATCAGCACCGAGGCCGACAGAACAGGCTGCCTTTTGATTTATAGCTCTAAGACCGATCAGATAGGGCAAGGAGCCGTTGTCTCCCCTGGAGTTTTTCATTGCCGGATCCGAAAGTAACCCTCACAAAGGCGACGGATACGAAGGCAGTGGATTGACACGAAGGCCGCTTACGCGACCGTGCTTCGCGCATACGCCCTCGTCCCCACCTCGCCCCCGTCCCGTCGCGGTCCGAGCCGATTACTCCCGTTCATCTAGTCGCGCACGTGCGCGACTAGTAGTATACTAGGTACGTACTGCATACGTTAGCTCTCCTACGCGCTACGCTACTGGCTCGCTCGCTTGCGCTCGCATCGCTTACAGACCCCCCGGCATGGCGCATACCACCGCGCCTGCCAGACCCCCCTGGCACGTACGCCAGCAGACTACTAAGAGCCGCAGACGGTCCCATGCTGGCCATGCACTCGTGTGCAGCCCCCCCCAAGCCATGCAGCCCAATGCGCGTGCGCCCGGGCGCTATAATGCGGGGGGCACCCCCCGAGCCGCCAGCCGCTATTACCCCCTCTCGCCAGGTGCCAGCAGGCCAGCTAACGTCGGCTATTGTACCAGGGCCAACCCTTCAAGCACTAGGTACCGAAAAGTCGCTAGCTACGGCAGACAGGCAGGACCTCTGCTACGGAGAAACGCCCGTGCGCGAGCCGACCCGCACGATCCGAGCCGCCGTCCGTCGGGGGGTGAGGGCACGCGCCGAGACAATAGGCGGCTGTCCGGCTCTCTGGAAATTTGTGTGGGAGTCGGCCAAATCGGGCCATCTGGCAAAAAGCGCACGGGAGCCGCACACCCGCAGACACACCAGTTGCTGCAGACCGACGCCGAAGCGGTCCGCAGGAAGCGCTCAAGCAGGCCCCAGGACCCCGTGTCTTGGCGGATATAGGTAGCTCAAAGACTCAGCAAACTATCTTCAGTACTTGACCCGCGCGGCCGCGGTGTCTTAACTCGCCGCGGTAGTCTTCCCGTGTCACCTTGAATTCCAGTGCGACCAGCGTGCCAATATCCAGTGCCGAACCTCGCGTGCGTACGCGCATAGCGCATAGGTAGAATAGCAACAGATCCCTCGCGCTCGAGCCGAAGGCCAATATCCCCTTGGCCAGTGCCAGCCCCCGGACTAGGATTGATCCTGATGTGTGCTGGACGTGCTCAAACGCTGTCTAAGCGTTTTCACCGGCAACAGGCTTATTCCGCTACCAACCCACCGCCGTCCGTTGAGCCTTGCCCCGAAAGGACCCGCCCGTCGAAGCCCAAACAACGCTGCTCAAACTATCTTCAGTGCTTCGCCGCGGTCGCTCTGTCAGGGGACTTTGCGCTCGCTCAAAAATTGTGTGGGTACTCGATTGCCAGACCAGCAGCCAGCAGTACCGAAGGTCTGGGATCAATTTTCAATTTTTTGCGCTGGCATCGCTTTAAATCGTCGTGGCACCGTCGTCGCGGTACGGCGCACACGCTACCAGCAGCCTCTAGAAAATCCAGCTCTGCCAGCACGCCAGCAGCCTTATCTCGTGTCAAATCAAGGTATTAGCGCATTGCCAGCACCCTTGCCAGCAACCCTGCTGGCACGCCAGCAACCCCCGGATACTCCTCACAAGGCGGTTTGCGGTTTGAGGTATCGGGGCGCAAAAGCGCGGAACGGCTGGCGCAGATCTTTTTCGCTTGTGTGGGTGTTACTCGTTCAATTTCTTCACTCTATATCGAAAGGAGCTAGAGACGAGGCATGGAAGATATAGCAGGGAACGCCGTAGCGGGGCTAATTGCCGCTGTGACGGCAACCATCCTTTTGGGCGTTGCGAAATGGATTTATGGGAAACGCTTGCAGGGGCTTGATGTCAAACAAATTCGGGAAGTGTTAACGGAGGGCAGAAGGAAAGTGTTGGAGTCGAAAGAAACTTCTTTCCCCGGCATAGGAACAGTCTCCGGCGATGTGCTTCGGTGTGCGCAGTACAACCTCATGATCGAGCAGTTGAGGCTTGCCTTGGACCACAGGACATCGAAACTGCCTTACGTCAAAAGGAAGGCGATTTTCGACGCGCTTAATTGGTATCACACGGATGGGGATAGCTTGTACGTGATAAAAACGAATGATGGCAAACTCGTATTCTCTCCCGATCTTCCTCCCGGTAAATGGCCGACATCGGATATGAAAAAGAACTTTGCCATCGACAAGTTCAAGCGTATAGAGTCCATCAAGTGGCTGAAGCTTAAACCGTACACTCCGATGAACGGTTAGGATTCTTGTTTTTCCAGTAAATCCCCGATGGGTATGTCTGGCCTATTTTGGGCGTTGATTGACGCGGCCGCGCTTGGTTTTCGGCCATTTTGGAGTTGCGAAAAGTGCTGATTAGGCCAAGACGCCGGCGGAAGCGCCAGCAGCCCTAAATAAAAACCAGCTCGACCAGCTAGCCAGCAGACCTAAGTATCGCTAATTCAAGGGATTAGACCCTATTGCCAGCAGGTTGCCAGCAGGTTGCCAGCAGAAAAGCCAGCAGCCAGCAGGTTGCCAGCAGCCCGACCGGACTCCCGATAAAAGTCAACTTATCGCTAGTCAAAAGGTCAGGCCGACCTCCCTGCAGGGTACCACCCGCGAGCAGGCCAGAGAGGAAGGAAAAGCGCACAATGGCGTCTTCACCACGTCCGCGAGTTGGTAGGGCCGAACCGCCCGCCGTTTCGTCCTTGATCGACGAGCGGCCGCACTTTTGCCGACAACGCCCGCCGCTCCCTTTGGTGTTGTCTTACGGGACGGAGCCCCAGGTAGTCTTTCTCCGCGCCCGATATTCCCCCGCTCATTCACCCCAGAGAAAGCCGCGAGTATGGACGGATTGAACCACCTAACCAACGCCGGCAAGATCGCCCTGGTGCTGACCTGCATTGTGCTGTATGCCTTGCTCATGGCCGCCCTTTTTGAGCTTGTGGCGCGGCTGGTGCGCCGCTTTCGCTGGTGGTTGCGATCCCCGCGCTTTTGCCACGGCCCCGCTTGTGGCCGCCGGATCGGTTGGCCGCGAGCGCGAGCGGTTGGCCTCGAAGTCAACACGTGCAGCGACAAGTGTTTCCTTGAACTGGGCCACCAAAAGCTAATCGACGCACACCCCAGCGCGGCCGACCTCGGCACTGGATACCGCCGCTACTTGCCCGCCCTGATCGCCCAGCAGCACGGTTTGTGCGGGATCTGCGGCCATCCCTTGCCGTCTGATTGGGCGCAAATCCATGTAGACCACAAAACGCCCCAATGCCGAGGCGGTACGGATGAACCCGACAACCTGCAAGCCGCCCACGATACTTGCAACATCCGCAAAGGCCCGCGCACCATGGACGAGTTGAACGGCGACCTATTTAGGCCACAGTGAAAGGCGAGCTGGGAGGCGCTGAAATAGAAACGCCGGCCGCTATGTGGACACTTCACGCCGGCGCTCCACCTTGCGAATATCAAGGGAGCGACCCTTAACGGCCACGAAGGTATCGCCGCAACGCCTAGGTCAAGACGCCCGCCCCGTATGCAACCTTGTGCTATATAACGGGGCGGAAGGCAGGGCAATTTTTCACCGCGCAGGCCCCCGCGCTACCTCATTTCAGCAGCGATCGACGATCAAAAAGGAGCACGATTGCGGACTTGGGCGGATCTCCCCACACGTACGCGCATCACGCGCGCGCGATAGCCCGCTTTGCTTGCCCTAGCCCAGTGCCAGAGCTGCCCACCCCGACCCCATCGCCATTATAGCCGCCCTCGACCACCAAGCCGCCAGAGCGCCCCAAACGCCGTCTAAGCGTTTCACCGGCCGCTTGGTCTTTGGCACACGGGAAAGGCCGAGCTTGTAGCACCTAGACGGGAAAGCCGCAGCCGTCCGCTCGAACCAACACGCCCCGCTACATCAGGTCAGTACCCAAAATCTCAGGCCAGTCCGACGAGCTGAAGGCCCCGCCCTCGCTCGAAGTGTGGAGCGCAGCATTCAGCCCCAACCCTACCGCTACCCTCGCGCTCGCTAGCTCGCGCCCTCAAGCTGCCTTAACGCTCCACTTTCTCGCTTGCCCCTTTCCCCAGTTCGCGCGATGCGCGAAAGCGCGGCCGAAGCCGCGCCATCTTCTACGCCGTCGCTTCAGATCCGTCAAACTATCTTCAGTACTTCGCCGTGGTCGCTCTGTCGGGGGGCTTTGCGCTCGCTCAAAAATTGTGTGGGTACTCGATTGCCAGACCAGCAGCAAGCAGCCCCGAAAATCTGGGACTAAGTTTCAATTTTTTGCGCTGGCATCGCTTTAAATCGTCGTGGCACCGTCGCCGCGGTACGGCGCACACGCTACCAGCAGCCTCTAGATAAATCCAGCACTGCCAGCACGCCAGCAGCCTTATCTCGTGTCAAATCAAGGTATTAGCACCCTTGCCAGCACCCTGCCAGCACCCCTGCTGGCACCTCTGCCAGCACGCCAGCAACCCCCGGATACTCCTCATAAGGCGGTTTGAGGTTTGAGGTGTCGGGGCGCAAAAAGACGCGCTTGCTCGGCCTACATCGGGGTGGTATCTTGGGGCTGAACTAAAACGCAGGGGGAGACCATGACTGAATTGGGCCGTCTTGAAAGCAAGGACCTGCGCGATGCTTGGCTGCACGAGGCAACGGACTTTACGCCTTGGCTCACAGACAATATGGCCCTACTCTCAGAGGCCATTGATCTTCCGCTCGAACCAGAAGGCACGGAAGTGTCGGTTGGCCAGTTCGCGGCTGACATCCTCGCCCGCAATACGGACGACGGTAGCGCCGTGTTGATCGAAAACCAACTAGAGCCTTCCGATCATACCCACCTCGGGCAGATTCTCACCTACCTCGCCGGCCTTGACGCCCAAGCCGTGGTCTGGATTGCGCGACACTTTGAGGAAGCGCACCTTTCCGCCGTTCGCTGGCTCAACGAAAACACCGCTGACCCCTTCGCCTTCTTCGCCGTGCAAGTCAAGGTCGTACAAATCGGCGATTCACCGCTGGCACCGCTCTTTGAAGTACTGGAGAAGCCGAGTAGATGGGATCGTCAGCTACGCGCCGTTTCAGAGTCAAATCGCACCGGTCTGACCCAATCGGGGGAGCTGCACTGCGCGTTTTGGAAATACTATGCTGAGCGGCATCCCGACGATGGGATTCGTATCGGTTATGCTCAACATCATTTCTGGCATTCGGTTGAGTCGGCAAGACTCGTTATTTCGCAATACCTGATGCTAAAAGGAAGGAAAATCGGGATATTCCTGCGGGGTAATATGGGCGAATCGAATACAGTAGCCCTTGAATCGGCGAGACCCTACGAGACCGCCTTGAGAAACGAAGTTGGCGTTGATTCAGACGAAGAGTGGGTTGGAGTCAACGAGACGAAAGGATGGGTTGCAAACAAAAGTCGGGCTATCGACGTTTCCGACAAAGCCAATTGGGACGCGGCGGCCGATTGGCTGCACGAGCATCTACACATCTATCGCCGCATCCTCGCGCAGGTCCCTTAATGCAACTACCGCCCTCGGTACGCGGCGGTGCTTGTAGTGGGCCTCGACGTGAACGACACCACACTCCCCACTACCCGCTAATCACCAACTCGGCCTGTTTTAGGACCGTGCGCGTCGCCTGCTCCCGCGTGTGCGCTTAACCATCACGCGTATCCGCGCGCACGTCCTCTCGCAGCGTCCAGTCGCTGGAGACGTTTTCGCGTACAGTCTTAACCAACTCGCGGGCTATGTGGCGCAGGGGCTCGTCGCCTAGGACTTGGACGGCGCTGTCATTGGTCCCCAGCGCATCGTGGAAGGCCACCTACCACCTTCAGATCCCGCGCCAGAGTCTCCCGACCCAGCCCTAGTCCCTTCTACGCCGTCCACTATCGACCGAGGAGCAGCGCTAACCCACTTCCGCCGCTTCAGATCCGACAAACTATCTTCAGTACTTCGCCGCGCCCTCTCGGTGAGGGGAGAAGGAGCGCGCGAAAATTGTGCGAGTATCTCGATTTACCAGCACCAGCGACCAGCGCCGAAATTCTTTACCAGCACTGCCAGCACTGCCAGCGGCCTAACTCGCACGAAATCAGGCGATTAGACCCTTTACCAGCACCCTACCAGCTCTGCAACCAGACCAGAAAGTGGTGCGGCCCTCGCGCGCGTGCGCGATTCAAGGTCGGGCTGCTGATCCTCGCCGCGATTGGGTGCGTTTATCCGGTTGACCAGCGTACCAGCGGCCGAGCTGGGGGAGAGCCGCAACCACAACGGCGAGTTGGTGCGCCGGTGGTCGCTTCGCTCCCGAGCCAGACCGTTAATTGCTTGTGGTCGATGTAGGCCAAAGCCCGCGATCTGCGGCGCATCGGCCCACGTTGGACGGTCTGGCTCAACGGCGCGGTATTGGCCGACGTGCGCACACAATAGCCGACCTTCGTTGACCACCGAGCGACGGTATTTACTGGAGATCGAGCACGCGCGATTGTCCGGGCTGCCGTGCCCACGTCGAGGCCATTCCGACCGATCCAGCGCGGCAGCCCTCTAACCCGCCCTATCTCGCTGCGAAGCGCGCAAACCCGTCCCCTTTGCGCTCTGCACCCGTTGACCAGTTCCAAGCGCAGACGATGCACTGTGGCCGCTGTTGTGGCCGTCCGAGCAGTCCCCCGTCAAGCCCCGCGCTTCTGCAGAAGATAGTAAGGCATGGTGTCGAGACCCACGCCCTCGCCCTTGCCTTCACTTGATCGACGGCAACCGAAGGACGAGGCGAAGCCGTACCATTCTATCTTCAAACTTTCGCTTTTGCGTGCCGGAGAGGGGAGCCGGTTCGCGTTCAAAAACTGGGAGTATATCCCTATTGGGCCAGCAGCCAGCGGATGTTTGAAAATTTGGTACAGGAATTTTTTAACCCCGGCGCTGGCATCGCCTCAGATCGAGGCCGCACCGGGTCAGTTTAGGCCAGATACGCCACGGTACATGGCCCGTTTTGCCGTTGCTCGTTGCCGACCCACGCCGCCCCTTGTGGAAATCGGCCACCCATTCGCCCGCTTTTGGCCTGAATTGTACCCGGGTCCCTGTCTTTGCCTCGCCCACGTCCTCGCCTACGCGCCCGACCAGCGCCAGCACCCCTAAATAAAAACCAGCTCGACCAGCTAGCCAGCACCCCTAAGTGGTGTTGAAACCGTCGCTTAGGGCAATCGCCAGCTAGGTCGCCAGCTAGGTCGCCAGCTAGGTCGCCAGCAGCCAGCAGGTTACCAGCAGCCCGACCGGACTCCCGATAAAGTCAACATAGGGAGTATGTCGGCTCACGTCGATGTGATCGACACTACTGCTTCCGCCTCCGCTTGCGTTTGCGTTTGCGATATTGGGAAATTGCGAATGGTAGATCGAGCAAGAGTGAGATCAAAAATGCAATCATTTGCTTGTCTCTCGGCAGAGTGTGTCGGCTCAATCTTACTCTAGTTAATCCGTCGAAACCCCACAAGACGCCGGCGGAATCGGCCCCGTCGTTGGTTGGTTGAAGCCCAACGCGCGCGTGTAGGACACCGCATAACAAGCCGCTACCAGAGGTAGGATAGTAACTAGTGGCCTGATTATCATTAGTTTATCCCGGACGTCAGCGGCTGAGAGGGGTTGACTGGGTTACGCTCGTCCGCCTATGTTGCGGTGCAAAAAGAAGGAAGGGATTTATGACCGATGAATTGACACAGCCAGAGGCTCGAAGCGATACGTATCTGGATGAAGTCGAAATGGCGCTTAGTCAGGACCCGACACTACTCGGTGAGGTGTACAATTTCGATCTGCCGGAGGAGCTGGATGCAAACCAGATCGCGAAAGAACTAGGTATTGAGACATCGGGATTTGTCTACAATTACCGGCGTTTCATAGAAGCAATTGTAGATGTAGAGAGTATTCCACCCAGTTCTCCATCAGTAGCTCGACAGTGTGCATCGGCTCTTCGAGGTTTCGCAAAACGCCACCGGAAGTCCCTCTCCGCTGAAACCCTCTTGGAGCTTCAGGATAGGGCAGAGAAATGTAGCCTTAGTTCGGCTGATCCAGCCAAATGGGAAGAGGAGGAACAGAAACTTGAGAGTCAAACGAGTATTGCCGAGAAAGAGGAGATCCCGGGAATATACGTGTATACGCTGCCGCACTACCTCCGGTATCCGGTCGAGGTTTCCAAGAAAGATGGAACAGCCGACCGGACGTTGCTGAAAGTGGGTATGTCCAAGAGAGATGCCAAGAAGCGTGTCCAAGATCAGGTAATCACGGCGCTACCTGAACCGCCCATCTTGCTGAGGATATATGTCTGCTCAAACGGCATGGAGATAGCGGAAGTTGAAAGGAAAATTCATCGCCACTTGGCTTCCGCCGATCATGTCAGGAGTTCAGAACGCGGCACCGGGCAGGAATGGTTCCTCACCCATCTGAAGCTCCTCGACTCGACCGCCGAACTCCTCGGCCTCAAGACTCACTTTGCAATCGACGACCCGGACGACGCTTAGAACTACCAAGAGAGCTATTCACTTTCGTCCCCATTGTAGGGAGTTTGTGGGCTGCTCGCGGCGCTGTTCTTTTCCCGGTGAAAAAAAAAGCAAAGGCAGAACTACTAATCAGTGCTCACAGATCCGTTTCACTTCATCCATTGTCAGGCCCACAGCGTCCGAGATCCAATAAAAAGACCTCTTTCGGTCCTTACGCCAAGACCTAATCACACTAAAAACCTCTCCACTAGAAGCCTCTCCACGAAGAACCCGACATTCAACACAGTCACAGTTCATGTTAAATCCTCCAAAGTTGAGGGAACAAATATGGCGTTCCCCCAACATACTACAGAAGCATATCCCGTCAATCTCGCCGCGCCGGCGTGGCTCTCTGACCTAATAGGCCAAAACGGTTGATTATTTACTTATTTACTCAAATACTCATCTACTAATTTACGTACGATGTCGCTTACGCAGGTCTCCCCCTCGACGGCGCGTATTTTTAGCTGACGCATCGTTTGTTTTGGAATATCCAGATTCAGCCGCACCTTTTCGTC
>VXZF01000007.1 GCA_009845645.1 Gemmatimonadota bacterium
GCGAAGCTATGGTCGAGCAAATCTCTCAGCGTTTGTCCCATCGCAAGCCTCTTTCTGGTGAATTATTATCGTTGTTGTTTACGGCGCACAAAAGGACCTCCTTGCCATTGCACACGCGGCCCGGCGACCGCATCTTCCCTTTATGAATCTTCGCTGCAACCGCGCCTTTATCTTGCTACTCTTGCTCTATCCGGCCGCTTCCTCGGCTCAGCCCTCGGTGGCCATGTTCGGCTACTCGCTCAGCATGGGCAGCGTCACCGTTAACCAAGAGCAGCTATATCGCCTCAGCCTCCGGCCCGACTTCCCCCTAGGCCGCTTGGGCATTGGCCTCGACTTAGAGCTGTTTGTCGAGCGCAACGGCGACCTCGGGTCACGCGGCTGGAAGGCCGGCTCGTCAACTCAAACTTTCGACTCGATCTTGCGCAAGATCTACTACGTGCGCTATGGCCGTCCCAACGACGCGATTTACGTCAAAATCGGCGCGCTCGACAACGTGACGTTGGGATACGGCCTCATCATGGACAACTACCGCAACACCCTGCACTATCCCGGCATCAAGAAAACCGGATTCCAGTTCCGCATCGCCAATTTCGCTGGCACTAATATCGGACTCGAAGGAGTGATCAACAACCTCCAAGACTTCCAAGAGGGCGGTGCCCTCATCGGGCTGCGGACCATCGGCTACGCCGCCGATCTCGAGGTGGGCGTGACCTTTGTCGCCGATCTCGACCAGTACAGCGGCCTACGCGACAGCGATTCCGACGGCGTGCCCGACCCCATTGACGCCTTCCCAGACGATGGAAACTTCGCCCTCGACAACGACCACGACGGCGTGCCCGACCACATCGACAGCGACGACGACAACGACGGCATCATCGACGCCGACGCCGGCAGCGGCCTCTCCGCCGATATCGCCTCCGCTTTGTTGGGACTCAACGCCAATTATGGCAACGCCTTCCCAGTGGACCAAGACGTGGACCGCCACAAGCCCTTCAACAAAAACCACGTTGGCCAAGACTTCTTTTCGATCTTGGGCTTGGACCTAGCCTACCCGCTCATCCGCGACCTAGGCTTAGAGCTCAAGCTCTACGGCCAATTCGCCATGCTAATCGACGACGACGACGCCCTCTCCAGCTTTGAGGCGCAACAGCAGGGCGTCTCCCCCGGCAACCGCCAAGCGACCGGGTTCGGAATCGCCGCTCCGGGCCTGTGGCTATCTTTAGGCCCGCTCAACGGCCAACTCGATTTCCGCCACTTCCGCCGCGATTTCGACTCGCGCTACTTCGACGAGCTGTACGAACTCGACCGCGCTCACCTCGACCTCACCACCGGACAGGCCCAGTCCAAGGATGCGCGGCTCGGCTACAGCAACGACCTCTCCGGCTTTTTCGGTCACTTGGGCACGGAACTCGGCTCGTACGCGTACGCCTCGGTCTCCTATCAGTATTTGACGGGCACTGGCGACCCAAAACAGCAACTCATCGCCAGTGCATCCTTGTCGCGCAAACTGCTCAAATACTTTCCCCACCTCAAGCGCGCGTACGCTTATTTTCACAAGAACAACATCGGCCGGAACCCCAACGAAGACGGTACCGGCCGGGACGACTTCTTCGAGCCGACCGAGGACACTTTCTACGGCTTTGACGTTGGACTGAACATAAAAGAAGGCGCATCCGTGCGCTGGGATACTCGCTTCCTCTTCAAACGCACCGCCAATAGGCGCTTGCAGCGACACAAAGTCATGACCCTCGAAACCGTATTCGACTTTTAATATGAAAATCACTCGCGTATCAGCCCATTATCTGCGCCTACCCGACGTCACCGCTCGCTGCGACGGCACGCAGGACACCTGTCTAATCCAAATAGAAACCGACGCTGGCATCACCGGCTGGGGCGAAGTTGATTCGGCTCCAACCGTGGTCAAGGCTGTCGTCGAGGCCCCGCTCTCTCACCAGATTAGCAACGGCCTCGCCAACGCGCTAGAGGGCCTGGATCCACTGGCCATCGACGTATGCGGAGATCGCATGCTCGAAGCAGCCAACTACTACGGCCGCATCGGCGTGGGTACGCACGCCATGGCCGGCGTCAACCTCGCGCTGTGGGACATTGCGGGCAAAGTGCGCAATTGCCCGGCCTACGAGCTACTCGGTGGCCCCTATCAAACCAAATTCCGTGCGTATTGCTCCATCCTCTTCGGCGACACGCCGCAAGAGACCGGCGAATTGGCCCGCCACTTTGCCGGTGAGGGGTTCACAGCCATCAAGTTCGGCTGGGGGCCAATGGGACAGAGCGAGGCAAACGATATCGCCTTGGTGCGCGAAGCGCGGAAGGGGGCCGGGCCGGATGTGGACATCTTGGTAGATGCTGGGCAGGTGTGGGACTGGAAGACCGGCCTCAAGCGCGCCGAGCAGTTCGCCGAGTACGGCATATTCTGGCTCGAAGAACCCTTGCACCCCGAGGATGTCGCAGGCTATGCACACCTCTGCGAGCGCAGCCCAGTGCCCATCGCCACGGGCGAAGCTGAGTCGCGCTATCAGGACTTTGAGCGGCTACTCGTCAATGGCCACATTGACTGGGTTCAACCGGACCCGGGCCGCTGCGGGCTTTCGACCATGGTCGAGGTCGGCCGCCTCGCGCACCGCCTGCACCGCAAGGTCGTCAACCACTCATTCAAAAGCGGCATCACCATCGCCGCTTCCCTGCACGGGCTGGCGGCAGTTCCCC
>VXZF01000206.1 GCA_009845645.1 Gemmatimonadota bacterium
CCAGAGGTAAAGTGCGAAGAAACAACGAGAGAGGACCTGCTGAAAACCCTCGAACACGAGCTCCACAAAACCTTGATTGCCGAGTGGGAAGCATGGAGTACGCAGTTTGAGCAAGACGTGAAGACGGGCAAGCTCAATTCGCTGCGCGATAAAGCCCTTGATGATTTGCGGGCAGGCAGGTGTAGCGATTTATAAAGCGAGCCATACATTTTGGGCCTGCTATCGAAAACTTCCACGAAACATTCAACAACTCGCCGACAAGAAATTTGAACTACTAAAGCAAAATCCACGACACCCATCCCTGCGTTTAAAAAAGACCGGCTCGCATTGGGCTGCCCGCATCAACAGAGACTATCGAGCATTGGCAATCGAAGATGGGGACATGTTAATCTGGGTGTGGATTGGCAAACACGACGAATACACAAGACGACTCGGCTGAGACTGTTCCCTCGCATCATGCCTTATGTACTGCCCTTTTTGTTCTTATTCGCAATTTCGGCCAGCTACGCCGCCTCACTTTCGCAACAGGAAAGTCATAGAAAAATGGTGGCCCTTTTGGCGGAGGTTCGCGCGCAAAATCTCGACGAGAATCCCTATCAGGGTGAAGGTCAGCTACGGCAGTTAGAAGATCAGTTGCAGGCGCTGCCCGACTCAGCCCCCGTCCAAGACCGAATTCGTCTCCATTTTCGCCTAGGGATCGCCGAGCTTTTCTTGGGACGGGAACGCCGCGCCATAGACCATCTCGCCGCGGCCAAAGAAATGCTCGCGGACCAACACTCGGTCCCTTCTGAGGTCGTCAATGAGATACACTTTCGCCTAGGGCTGGCGTGGCTGCGCCTGGGGGAAACCCAAAACTGCGTCCTCAACCCCAACGCCGACCACTGCATCCTGCCCATTCGCCCCGGCGGTTTCCACACCCTCCCCGAAGGGTCGAGCCAAGCCATCCCCTATTTCCAAGCCGTGCTCGATAATACCGCCGCAGAGGAGCGCCTGCGCCTAAGCGCCCGCTGGCTGCTCAACATCGCCTATATGACCTTGGGACAGTATCCCGAGGGGGTGCCGCCCGCTCACCGGATTCCCCCCGAAGCCTTTGAATCTCAATCAGCGTTTCCGCACTGGGTCAATGTGGCTCCTGCGCTCGGACTGGACACCTTCAGCCTTTCTGGTGGGGCCGTGGCCGACGACTTCGACGGCGACGGGTATCTCGATTTCTTCGTCTCGACATCGGACTTGGCTGGACAACTGCGCTTTTTCCGCAATGGAGGAGACGGCACCTTTGCGGACCGCACCGAGGCGGCCAACCTCAACGGGCTGTTGGGCGGACTCAATTTGGTGCAAGCCGACTACGACAACGACGGCTACCTCGATCTGCTCGTCCTGCGCGGGGCTTGGTTCGGCGAACACGGCCAGCACCCCAATTCGCTGCTGCGGAATGCAGGCGATGGCACCTTCTTCGACGCGACCTTTGCCGCCGGCTTAGGACAAGACCACTACCCAACCCAAACCGCCGCTTGGGCCGACTACGACCTCGACGGCGATCTCGATCTCTACATCGGCAATGAAACCACCGACACCTTTGTGGCCCCCGGCCAACTCTTCCACAACCAAGGCGACGGCACCTTCGCCGATATGGCTCCCGCCGCTGGCGTTGACCAATACGCCCACGCCAAAGCCGTCGTCTGGGGCGACTACGACGGGGACCGCTGGCCCGACCTATACGTGTCCAACCTCGGACAGCCCAACCGGCTCTACCACAATCAAGGCGACGGCACCTTCGCCGATGTGGCTCCCACCCTCGGCGTCGTTTCCCCCCGGGCTAGCTTTCCAACCTGGTTTTGGGACTTCGACAACGACGGCCACCTCGACCTATTCGTCGCTGCATACTCGGCCACCATCGCCGACATCGCCGCCGTGCATTTGGGCCACTCAGTATCCGTAGAACAGGCGCGGCTGTATCGCGGCGATGGCCAAGGCGGCTTTGTGGACGTGTCCCAAGATCGCCATCTCACGCAGCCGACCAAACCTATGGGGGCCAATTTTGGCGATTTAGACCACGATGGTTTTTTAGATTTCTACTTGGGCACCGGCGATACCGATTACGCCGAGCTGATGCCCAATGTGCTGTATTGGAACCAAGCGGGTCAGCGCTTTGTCGATGTGACTTTTGCCAGCGGGTTGGGGCATCTGCAGAAGGGGCATGGGGTCGTATTTGCCGATGTGGACCACGATGGCGATGTGGATATATTCGAGCAGATGGGCGGAGCCTATCGCGGCGACGGATTCGCCGATGTGCTATACGAGAACCCAGGGTTTGGCCACGGCTGGCTAGCGGTTGAGGTGGTGGGAGTGGAGTCGAATCGATCGGGGATTGGGACGCAGCTACGAGTAGATGTAGTGGAGGGAGGCCAAAGGCGGTCGCTGTACCGGTGGGTCGGCAGCGGCGGCAGTTTTGGCGGCAACCCGCTGCGTCAGTACGTGGGGTTGGGTTCAGCGGAGCGAGTGGCGCAGCTAGTGGTTCTTTGGCCGAAAAGTGGCCGAGAGCAAGTGTTCGCTGAAGTGCCAGTGAACGCAATCATCCGGGTCACCGAGGGACGAGAACAACTGGAGATTTTAGCGCTGCCCTCTTTTAAATTCGCTGTCAAACATCCCAAACGGGCCGAGCACCATCTGCATAAATAGTGGTTAGTGGTTAGTGGCCAGTTCCACCCTCGGCCCATCGGGAG
>VXZF01000747.1 GCA_009845645.1 Gemmatimonadota bacterium
GCTTCTTCTGCGTAGTCGGCCTTGTCGGCTGTTCGGTCTTCGACAAAGCGGTAGATTTGCCAGCCGCCGGCCAGCGGCAGCGGCTCGGCGACTTGGCCGACCGGCAGGGAGAGGAATATCTGCGGCGGAATGGCAAAGCGCTGGGCTTGGGTGCGCCCGATCCAACCGACGACTCCGTCGCCTTGGGGGGCGAAAAGGTCGTTGGCCGCAAAGTGCTGCGCTAGTTTGGCGAAAGGCTCGCCCTCGTGTAGGGCCTGCAAGACGCGGTCCACCTCTTGTTGCTGCCGCACCAAAATCCGCGCAAAGAGTCGCTCGCGGTCGAAGCCCATCTCGACGAAGGTGCGCTCGACTTCTTCGGGCGTTACTTCGACTTGGGGCGCGAGCACTTCGGCTTGGTAGCGCTGGGAGAGCTGTTTACGGACGAGGGCGTTTAGCTGGTAGCGAATTTCGTCGCTTTGCTCGATTCCTCTAGTGCGGGCCTCTTGCAGCAGCAGTTCCTGATCGACGAGGGATTGCAGATGGTCGCGTGCGTCCTCGCTCTGCAAGCCGGGCGGCAAGCGCTCGACAAAGCGCAGGTACTCGGCCTTGGTGAGGGCCACATCGCCGACTTGGGCCACGACTGGGTCGTCTGGCGCGCAGCCGAACAGGGCCAAGAGGACGATAGCGCACCACAGGAAGCGGGAAGTAGCGATAAACATGCTGTTTGATTTAATCAACGGCTAGGCAAGTGTCAAGTTTCTCGCCAATATGACTAACTGTAACTGTATGTAATTCTTGGCTTTATTTGTCTTTAGTACATGCGGATCACGTTGCCCGTCATTCCGGTGAAGCCGTCTATGACCAGCCACGCCCCGCCCGAAGCGAATTGCCCGAGTATCACTCCTAAAAAGAACCAGCGCGTTGAGCGGTAGCCGTGCGGTCCCATGTACTTCAAGACGACGGATTTAATCAGCCAAGCGAGAAAGATGCTGAACCAGATGTTGCCGAGGATCCAGGTGCCGCTGGCCACGTAGCCTATGGGGTGCAGGGGCCACCATAACAAGTGATGACGCGCCCACAGCAAGAGCGCCATGACCGCGGCCCCCACCCCGTTCCAGAGCCACCCCAGCCAATAGGGTCCGGTCGGCGTCTCAATGAAGCGGGCGGCAAAGCGAAACGGCTCCCAGGCGAAAAGCCCGGAGAAATACTGGCGGTGCAGGTTGAGCGCCCCGTACTGGTAGCCCAAGTTCAAGGTCGCGTAGATCGAGCCCAAAAGGCCGATGACTAGCGCGGCCGTTAGCATCGCGAGGACACGCCGCCGCCCGATCTTTAGGCCGTGCAACATGCGGATGCTGTTGGCGCAGGGGGCCATCATAAAGACCAGCAGGTCGCCCGCCCAAGCGAGGGTAAAGCCCAGCGCCATCATCCCCGTAGCCCCCAGCGCCGACGAGCCGACGCCCGAGACCACAAAGCCCGCGCCCGACAGCCCCTCCACGGCTGACGAAAGACCGGCTTCGACGATCACGCGGGTGAGGGCGAAGAAGATGGCAAACGCCGCGCCGAGAAACAGCATCACTGCCCACCAAGGCAACCCCGTCTGCCACAGCCACAAGCCCATGATGAGCAAGCCCACGGCCAAGCCGACCACGGCTGTCCGATAGGATAGCAACTCTCCGGCTGAACTGCCGCCGGCTTTGGCCTGCTGCCACACGGCCTTTAGATGGCCGCGCGCCGTCCACAGTCCTAGGACGACCAGCGCAATCATCGCGCCCATGCTCTGATGGCTCAACATGCCCGTGGTGGGACCGGCATGACTGAAGGCGTCGAGCTGTTCGGTGGTGAAGATACCCAGGGTCGAGCAGGCCCATTCTTGGGCTTTGGCCAACAGGTAAAAAAACCACAAGCTGCCGGAGATTCCGGTGTTGATAAAATAGGCCAAGCCCATCATCAGGTAGTTGAGCCGGATGCGCAGGACAACTGCGTCGTGCCCCAAGGCTAGCGGCAGGTTGAGATCGACGCGCGGCGCGAATTCGTAGTAGTGGCTAAAGGAGTTGATCGTATTGAGGATCGCTGGCACTGCAAAGCCGGCCCACATTATGGGATTGCGCAAAAAGGGTTTTATGCGCGCGGGCCGCGGGCCGTCCTCAATCATTCCTAACGGCACTTGGACTAGCGGGTAGAGCAGCCGCTCGTGGTCCATCCACTGCCGCCGCATAATTACCATCGCGCAGATGAGCACGAGGTAGAAGGCAGCCATAAAGAGCAACCACCAGAAAAGCGGCTCGACCCAAGCGCCATAGGGAATGGATTCGCCTCGGGGGAGTCCCTCGTAAAACTGCTTGATCGCCACTTCGTCTTGGACGACCAGCCAAGTGGGGATGTGGGGCACCAGCAGTTCGGCCCAGTTGTTTTCTGGGGTCGCGTAGTAGAGCACGCTGGAAATGGCGGGGAGCGCGGCACCGGTAAAGCCTCGCGACGGGATCGCCGTTGCCAGCATCATCGTTGAGGTAATCAGCAGCAATTCGGCGCGGTTGAACGCCCAATTCCGCTGCACTAGCCCCAGCAGCGGTTGCACCAGCGCGAGCAAACAGAAGAGTAGGAAAAAGGCCGCTGGCGTCGATGAGCTCAGGCCCAGCCGGGTGCCCTTGATCACGAATTCCCCATAGGGCAGGCCGACGGCGATCAGGGCGCAAAGCCCGAGGCCAGTCAGCATCGCCGGCAGGCGGATTGCGGGGGAGGGCTG
>VXZF01000474.1 GCA_009845645.1 Gemmatimonadota bacterium
TCGTCGTCGTAGGCCACCTGAAAGGTGGTGCGTTGCGTCGAAGGCTCGCCGTTGTCCGGGTCGTTCTGCGTGAACCCCTCGTGTACGGATGCGTGCAGCCAGATTGCGTCGTCGATGACGCCGTCGAGGCGCGGCGGCACCTCAGCCCGCACAGCGCGGGCGGTGCGCTGGGGGTGCGTCATCCAAAACTGCATCTGGGCATCGCTGGTGTCGGTATGGGCGGGCTGCTCATCGGCTGCGGCTGCCCCGGCGATGAGAAAAACGGCGGCTAGTATGGCCGCAAACATGTGCATTGTCCTTCCTTATTTGGTTGAGGATAGCAAAGGGCTCCACTTAGAACTCAAGCTCCCCTGTCGGTTGAACAATGTCAAAAGTGGGTGTGGGCGTACTGCGGATGGGTGATCGCCGGGCTTGTCTCGATAATCCGATGTGACTACACTTGCTCCAATGTAATCGGCTCTCGTCAAACTGTACGTCGAAAAGGATAATTCCCATGAGCGGCCTCACTCCCGACCAACTCGACTTCTACCGCACCGAGGGCTACCTCCTCGTTGAGGATGTCATCGACCCCGCTGTCTTCGATCTCCTCATCGCCGAAATCAATGACATTGTCGATACCGCCGCCGAGGAGGCCCACGCTGCTGGAGAACTGTCCGAGTTGCACGCGGATTTACCCTTTGCTAAGCGCTTGGTCCACATCCACTCCCAGTTGGCGGACCCTGAACCGCTGTTGCGCCAAGTCAACGGCAAGCTCAAAACCGAGGGCATGTTCGCCATTTTGACCCAACCGGCGCTGCTCGACATTGTCGAATCCGTGATCGGCCCTGAGATACTGGCTCATCCGCAATTCAACTTGCGCGCCAAACTGCCCAATCAAGACGCCACCGTGGTACCCTGGCACCAAGACTTGGGCTATTTGCAGCCTGACGCGGAAGAGACCTTCATGGTCAATTTTTGGATTCCCTTGGTCGATGCCACCCCTGAAAATGGCTGTATGGAAGTCATTGCCGGCAGCAACCGCGCCCCGCTCATCGGCCACGAGCACGGTTTGGGTCCCGGTGCCAATTTCAAAGGCATCACCGATCAGTACTTGCCTCCCGGCGAGCAAGTTAGCTGCCCGGTCAAAGTCGGCGGCGTTCTGCTCATCCAGCACAAGACCATCCACCGCTCCATCCCCAACCTCTCCGACCACATTCGCTGGAGCCTCGACCTGCGCTACAGCAACCCGGCTCAGCCCAGCGGCCGCGACGGCGTCCCTGGCTTTATCGCCCGCAGCCAAGCGCACCCCGAGTCGGTGGCCCAAAGCGTGGGCGACTGGTTGGCGTTGTTCGAAGCGCCGGTCGCATAAGTTGGCGCACCTGTGATAAGAGTCCTGATGCAACGGCTCGGTCTGCTTGTCGCGATTGGACCGGCAGAGCATCGGATGCTTTAGGGCGATCCAATGCTAGAGAAACTATTTCACTTACAAGAATCGGGAACGACGGTCAGGCGCGAAGTTGTCGCGGGCTGTACGACGTTTATGACCCTTTCGTATATCATCTTCGTCCAGCCGGCCGTGCTGTCGGCGGCGGGGATGGATGCGGGTGCCGTGATGGCGGCGACGTGTATTGCCAGTGCTTTGGCGATGGTACTGATGGCGTTTCTCGCCAATTATCCAATCGCCCTCGCACCGGGCATGGGACAAAACTTTTACTTTGCGTTCACGGTTTGTCTAGCGCTTGGCATATCGTGGCAGCACGCGCTCGGTGCCGTCTTTATCGCCGGGGTATTTTTCATTCTGATCTCCTTTGTAGGTTTGCGCGAAAAGGTGATGAATGTCCTGCCTGTTTCATTGAGAAATGCCATTCCCGCGGGCATTGGATTGCTCATCGCCCTTGTGGGTTTGGAATGGGCGGGAATTATTGTTGACCACCCGGTGACCTATGTCACCCTCGGCGATCTGCACTCGGCTCCAGTGCTGCTCTCGCTGTTTGGCATTGGTGCGATTGCCATCCTGTTTGCCTTGAACGTGCGCGGCGCGATTTTGATCGGTATCCTCGCTTCGACCATCGTTGGACTGCTCACTGGAATGGTCGCATTTCAGGGCATTGTTGCCGACCCGCCTTCCATTGCTCCGACCTTTTTCCAACTCCAAATCCCGAACATTTTCGCCGACCCGAACCTGATCGCGATAATTTTCATATTCATCTTTCTGGATCTGTTCGATACGGTTGGAACGCTGATTGGCGTCAGCCAACAAGCCGGTTTGATGGTCGATGGCAAGCTGCCGAGGGCGCGACAGGCCCTGTTTTCCGATGCGGTTGCCACCAGTGCCGGTGCGCTGCTCGGTACATCGACTGTTACCAGCTACATTGAGAGCGCGTCGGGGATTTCCGCAGGGGGCCGCACTGGCTTGACAAACATTGTGACGGCAGCCCTGATGCTACTTGCCTTATTCTTTAGTCCGCTGATCACGATGGTCGGGGCGGGATACGCGGTCGGCGAAAATGTGGTACTCTATCCCGTCATTGCCCCGGCGCTGATCATTGTCGGCAGTCTGATGCTGAAAAATGTCGTTCACATTGATTGGGACGATGTTACAGAGTCCATCCCTGCCTTTCTAACGTTGTTGTTGATGCCGCTTACCTTCAGTATTACGGAAGGGATTGCGTTTGGCTTCATCTCCTACGCCCTCCTGAAACTGATAAGCGGCCAAGGGAGACAGGTGCATTGGCTGAT
>VXZF01000465.1 GCA_009845645.1 Gemmatimonadota bacterium
GCCTACGCCCTTGGAGGAACTAAAGCGCCTCAGCGCCCACCTAGCCGGCCCGCAGATTTGGGTCAAGCGCGACGATTTGACCGGTCTGGCTTTTGGCGGCAACAAGATCCGCGAGTTTGAATACCAGATCGCCCAAGCTGTAGAGCAGGGCTGCAACGTGCTGGTACACTCAGCCGCTGCCCAGTCGAATCAATCGCGGCAGACGGCCGCGGTGGCCGCAAAATTGGGAATGCAGGCGGTGATCGTGGGACGCAGCGACGCCCACGCGCAGGCGCAGGGGAACCTGCTGTTGACCCACCTCTTTGGCGCAGAGGTGGACTTGCCAGCACCCGAGGAGCAGGCACAGGCAGTAGCCGCGAAGATGGCCGCGCTGACCGCGGCTGGGCACCACCCCTTCCACACCAGCTCGGATGCGCGCATCTTCCGCAGTGTAGCGTACGTCGATGGGGCGTTGGAACTTTTGGCCCAATGCGAAGAACAGGGTGTTGAGCCAGCGGCGATTTACCTGTGCTCGGGGGCGCATACCCATGTGGGGCTGGTGGTGGCGTTCAAGGCGTTGGGCGTCGATGTGCGAGTAGTGGGCATCAGCCCTTCGCCGCGCGATGACCGCGAAGCCGCTGAGGGGCACCTTGCCTTAGCGCGTGAGTGTGCTGCGATCTTGGGCTTGGACTTAGCGCTGAACGCGGAGGATTTCGAAAGCTACGCCGCGTTTGTCGGCCCGGACTACGGCGTGGTCACGCCAGAAAGCTGCGAAGCCCTACACCTGTTGGCGCAGCAGGAAGGACTGCTGCTCGATCCGTCCTACACCAGCAAGGCCATGGCCGGGCTTTTGGCGCACGTGCGCGCCGGTTGGTGGCGTTCCGAGCAGAGTCTTATCTTTCTCCATACCGGCGGCACACCCGCGCTTTTTGCGTACGCCAAAGACTTGGGCTACTAACCAATGCAACTTCCCACACCCGATCCCACCCGCTTCAAGCGCCGCGGAGACCTCATCAGCCTCCTGCTTGAACACTTGCGAGCCGATCAGATTATTCACCGTCGCGAGGACGTAGTCGCCTATGAATGCGATGGTCTGTCGGCGTATCGCCAGCGGCCTATGTTGGTCGCCCTACCGGATAATACAGAGCAGGTCGCGGCCGTACTCCGGTCGTGCTCCCAACTCGACATTCCCATCGTCCCTTGGGGTGCTGGCACCGGGCTTTCGGGGGGTGCCCTGCCTAGGGAAGATGGAGTCGTGTTGAGCACGGCGCGGATGCGAGCGGTACTCGACATCGACTTGGAAAACCGCACGGTGACTGTGCAGCCGGGCGTGACCAACCGAGCCGTGACCGAAGCGGTGGAGCGGAGCGGTTTCTACTATGCGCCCGACCCTTCGAGTCAGATCGCCTGCTCGATTGGCGGCAATATCGCCGAAAATTCAGGTGGGGTACACTGTCTCAAGTACGGCACGACGACCAACAACTTGCTCGGCTTGGAGGTAGTGTTGGCCGACGGCGAGGTCGTGAGGGTCGGCGGCAAGGGCATGGACCAAGCGGGCTACGATTTGCTCGGGCTGCTGACGGGTTCGGAAGGGTTGTTGGCCATTACCACGGAGGCCACGCTGCGGGTCTTGCCCAAGCCAGAAGTGGCGCAGGCTGTGATGGCCGTGTACGATTCGGTCGCCGCGGCCGGGCAGGCGGTGGCTGAGATCATCGCCGCGGGCATGGTGCCGGCCGGCATGGAAATCATGGATCAGCTATCTGTGGAAGCGGTGGAGGGTTTTGTCGGCGCGGGCTATCCACTCGGGGTCGCGGCGCTGTTGCTGGTCGAATTGGACGGGCCGCAAAGCGAGGTCGAGTGCCAAAGCCGCGTGCTAGAATCGCTCTTGCGGCAGACCGGTGCGACCGAGCTTTCCCGCGCCACCACCGAGGCCGAGCGGCAAAAGCTGTGGGCCGGTCGCAAAGCAGCTTTCCCAGCGATGGGCCGGATTAGCCCCGACTATTACTGCATGGATGGGACCATCCCGCGGAGTGCGCTGCCGCAGGTGCTAGAGAGAATCGGCGAGCTGTCGGCCGCGTATGGCCTGCGGGTGGCCAACGTCTTCCACGCGGGCGATGGCAACCTGCACCCGCTCGTGCTGTACGACAGCAATGTCGAGGGCGATCTAGAGAAGGCCGAGTCGCTAGGGGCCGAGATCCTGAAGCTCTGCGTCGAGGTAGGGGGCGTGTTGAGCGGGGAGCACGGGGTTGGCATTGAGAAGCGGGATTTAATGCCGTGCATGTTCAAGGACGCGGATTTGGACGCTCAGGAACGAGTCAAGGCCGAGTTTGACCCGCAGCAGGTATTGAATCCGGGCAAGGTGTTTCCCACCTTGCGGCGGTGCGCCGAGGGCGGGGCCATGCACGTGCATAGCGGCGAGGAAAAGTTTCCAGAGTTGGAACGGTTCTAAGGCGGCGAGCCTGCCGCCAATTACAGACGCAAAACTCACGCAGGAGGCAATGCATGACTACGGCTTTTGCCCTAGTGGGCGACCGCTATCACACGTCTGATTACATCCGCACGGCTTTGGGCCGCACCTTGGTCCAAGGCATGGGATTATCCGTTGACTTTACCGACGAGATCACCCTGCTCAATGCCCAACATCTGTCGAGCTACCGGCTGCTGATCATTTTCCGCGACGGCATGATTTGGCCCAATGGCTACGGCATAGAGGCTGCGTCCGTCA
>VXZF01000123.1 GCA_009845645.1 Gemmatimonadota bacterium
TGGGAGGTCGAAGTGGGCGATCACCGAGAATACGATTTTGCGACTGGAGCCTTCGCCGCTCTACTCCAGTACCCAGCCTCAGACGGCGCTCTACACGACTACGCTGACTTCTGCGCCCAGGCTCACGTCCATCAGACGCTTGTGTGCGTGGCAGTCGATTTGCTCGCCCTGTGTTTGCTGCGGCCTCCTGGGGAATTTGGGGCCGATGCGGCCATCGGGAGCGCGCAGCGCTTTGGCATGCCAATGGGGTACGGCGGCCCGCACGCAGCCTTTTTGGCGACGCGACCCGAATTCCAGCGGCAGGTGCCTGGGCGCATCATTGGTGTCTCCGAGGACGTCCGCGGCCAGCCGGCCCTGCGCATGGCTCTGCAAACCCGCGAACAGCACATCAAACGAGAACGAGCGACGAGTAACATTTGTACTGCCGAGGTCTTGCCGGCCGTGGTGGCGAGCATGTACGCGGTCTATCACGGGCCGGATCGGTTGCAGCGGATAGCTCGTCGCATACACTGCCAGGCGCGGGCGCTCGCCCGAGGGTTGAAGGAAGCCGACTATCGCGTCGTCCACGACCAGTACTTCGACACACTGCGCGTTGAAGTGGGAGCGCGGGGAGACGAGCTGTTGGCACAGGCGCAGGCCGAGGGGATGAACTTCCGCGATCTAGGAGACGGACACTGGGGCATTGCCTTCGACGAAACGACCAACAAGGCCGATCTGCAAGCCATCCTCACCTTACTGGGCGGCAAGTTGCTCACCGAAGTCGATGAGGGGCCTGCTTGGGGGCCTGATCACGTCCGCCACTCGCGTTTCATGGAGCATCCCGTCTTTGCATCGCATCACTCCGAGACTGAAATGATGCGCTATATGCGCCGACTTGAAGCCAAGGATCTGTCGTTGGTCCACGCGATGATTCCCCTCGGCTCGTGTACCATGAAGCTCAATGCGACCGCGGAAATGATGGCAATTACCTGGCCCGAATTCGCTGGGCTGCATCCGTTTGCACCCGTAGAGCAAGCCCAAGGGTACGCGGCGATTTTCGCCGAAATGGAGGACATGCTGCGCGAAATCACCGGCCTCAAGGGCATTTCGCTGCAACCCAACGCGGGTTCGCAGGGCGAATACGCCGGCCTACTCATCGTGCGCAAATACCACCAGACGCGCGGAGAAGCCCAGCGCAACGTCTGCCTTATTCCGGCCTCGGCTCATGGGACGAACCCAGCTAGCGCGACCATGGCTGGCTTAGACGTGGTCGTCGTCGCCTGTGATGCGGACGGCAACATCGACTTGGCGGACCTGCGGGCGAAAGCCGACGCACACCGCGAGCGGTTGGCCGCTCTGATGGTGACGTATCCATCGACCCACGGAGTATTTGAAGAGGCCATCGGCGAGATCTGCGCGGTCGTCCACCAAGCGGGCGGTCAGGTCTATATGGACGGTGCCAATATGAATGCCTTGGTGGGATTGTGCCGGCCCGGGGAAATCGGCATTGACGTGTGCCATTTGAATTTGCACAAGACCTTTTGCATTCCCCACGGTGGGGGCGGCCCGGGGATGGGGCCTATTGCCGTGGCCGAGCACTTGATGGAGTTCCTACCCTCGCATCCCCTCGTCCATACTGGTGGAGCTAAGTCAATTGGCCCTATTGCGGCTGCTCCGTGGGGCAGTGCCTCGATTCTGCTCATATCTTGGGCGTACTTGCGGCTAATGGGCGGCGCAGGACTCGCCGAGGCGACCGAGGTGGCGATTCTCAATGCCAATTATCTGAGCAGCCGCCTCGCGGATTCCTTTCCCGTGCTGTACAAGGGACGCAATGGGCGCGTAGCCCACGAGTGCATCCTCGACCTGCGCTGGGCGCGGGAGCATGGCATTGGCGTAGAAGACGTGGCTAAACGCTTGATAGACTATGGGTTCCACGCGCCTACGGTATCCTTCCCGGTCGTCGGAACCCTGATGGTCGAACCTACTGAGAGCGAATCCAAGGCCGAATTGGACCGATTTTGTGAGGCCATGATCGCCATTGGCGGCGAAATCCAGCAAATAGCTGCCGGGGAAGTAGACCGCGCCAACAACCCTCTCGTCCACGCACCGCACCCGATGGATGTCGTGTTGGCCACCGAGTGGGATCGGCCTTATTCTAGAACCGTTGCCGCCCTGCCGGCTCCTTGGCTGTTGGAGCGCAAGTTCTGGCCAGCCGCCGGGAGACTGAACGACGCGCAGGGCGATCGCAACCTGATCTGTTCCTGTCCGCCTGTAGAAACGTATTCTCAAGAGGAATGAAATGAGCCAGAAACGCGCTTTAATCACCGGAATTACCGGCCAAGACGGTTCGTACTTGGCCGAATTGCTGCTGGAAAAGGACTATGAGGTTTTCGGATTGGTGCGCCGCAGCAGCACGGTCAATTTCGAACGGATCGGCCATTTGCAGGACCAAATCGAGCTGATCTCCGGTGATCTGTTGGACCAGAAGTCGTTGGTTTCAGCGCTGCAGACCGCGCGACCACAGGAAGTGTATAACTTAGGTGCCCAGTCCTTTGTGCCGGTTTCTTGGGAGCAGCCCATGTTGACCGGCGAGGTCACCGGCTTGGGCGTGACACGGCTTTTGGAAGCCATCCGCGCCTGCGACGAAAATATTCGCTTTTACCAAGCCAGTACCAGCGAGCTATTCGGCAAGGCACAGGAGACGCCGCAGAACGAGCAAACGGC
>VXZF01000207.1 GCA_009845645.1 Gemmatimonadota bacterium
TTCATCAAGAGGTAGAACACGCCGATGCCGGCGATGCCGCACAGGTCGAGGTGGGCGATGCGATTGTGGTCCATGTCCGCGCGGAGTTCGCCCATCCCGAGGAATTCGGTGTTGAGCGCCAGCATCCCGCGCTTGGCGAGGTTGATGCAGCGGGCCTGTTTGTAGTCCATGGCCTTGCCGCCGGCGTGGTGGCCGTTGGGGTTGAGGACGGCGGGGGCTTTTTCTCCGAGTTGGTCAGGCTCGTAGAGCAGGGCCGGGACCCAGAGGCCGGGATAGCCCTCGTAGCGCAGCTTGCGGATGGTGTAACCGGCACCGGTCTCGATGCGGTCGCCCCAGTGGACTTGTGGCTGTTCTGTGAGGAGACCCTTGGGGTGCCCGCGGAAGAACAGGTCGAGGACTTGGGCGCGCAGGGTTGGGATTTGTTTGCGCCAAGCCGCAGCCGACGTGGGGGGCGTGAAGTGGGGCAGGTGCTCGCCGAGGAAGGCGAGGAGTTGGCGATGGGCCTTGGGGCCGATGAGCTTTCTGTGCAGTGTGCGTTGCATGGGCTAGTCCTCGTATTTTTGCGTCGGGCGATAGTATAGGGTACGGCTTGGCAGCAGGCCAAGTTAGACGGGTTGACACGCCAAGTGGGGTTTGCTATCACTAGCGGCTATTGAGGGAGGCGGGTATGGAACCTATTGCGGCAACGACTAATCCATTCGGCGGCATCATTCCCAAACCAGAGGCTCTCGATCCGGATTCGGCGGCATTTGCCGAGCGGCTGCGCGTTTCGCTGGCGGCTTGGAAGGACGAAGGTTACCGGGTCGTCTGGCTGGAGGTACCGATTGCCAAGGCGGCGTTGATCCCCGTAGCGGTGGAAGCTGGGTTTACATTCCACCACAGCAGCGACGGTTATCTAATGATGACCTTGCAACTGGAAGAAGGCGCTTATGTGCCGGCCCACGCCTCGCACTACATCGGCGCGGGTGGGGTGGTGCTCAACGGGGCGCGGGAGTTGTTGGTGGTCAGCGAAAAGTACCATCGGCGCGCGCCCGGCCCGCCGCGCTACAAGTTGCCCGGCGGCGCGCTACATGCGGGCGAGCACTTGGCCGAAGCTGTGGTGCGCGAAGTCGTTGAAGAGACCGGAGTCGAGACGGAGTTCGACGCGCTGGTCTGCTTCCGCCACTGGCACGGCTATCGCTTCGGCAAGTCGGATATTTACTTCGTCTGCCGCCTGCGCCCACTGAGCACCGAGATTAGCATCCAGGAGGACGAGATCGCCGAGTGTCTGTGGATGCCGGTGGCCGAGTATCTGGGCGATGAAAACGTCAGCGCCTTCAACAAGCGGATCGTCGAGGCGGCGCTCAACAGCACGGGGGTGCGGCTGACGGAGATGGAAGGCTACGGTACGCCGGAGCAGTACGAGTTTTTTATGCCGCCGGGGGTGGGGGTGGACTCTTAGGGGAGTTTGGTTGGCGCGGGTGCAGTGTATACTGCGCTTATCGCAATAAAAAGAAAAGATAGCTAAATCAATCTCATGTCCTATTTACCCGATTCAGATCGACTTGATATCGCAGCACTGAGTGGATTGTTTAGGAATACGACAAATTCGTATAAATATCTCTTTTTTCTCTCGCTTTTGACTTTGATAAAGGAAAGAAACTTCTCTATTGATAAAGGTATTCTGTTGCGAGATATAGAGAGTGAGATGCTGGTTACCGCTTGGTATCCAAATGTATTTTTTAAACTGTCTTTTGGTACTCAGGACAAAATTTCTTTGGCTTTGAAACAGATACAAGATACTGACAACGATCGAAACGTTCTGTCGAAAAGTGGACGCCAGACGTTGCGCAATCGCATCGTTGTTGATTCTTATGAGAAAGTGCAGACTTACAACTTCATGCGCTATGTCCCCAACCGAATTTTGCGGCCGTTTTTTGTCCGCGAAACCAAAGGTATGCCGGATTACTTGGTAGACCAAAAAATTCCCGAACTCGCTGCTAAACAGTTTCTGGAACGATGCCCATTGTTCTATTTTGACGAATCTAGGGAACGCATCTTTCTGCATATAGACTGGATCGCTTATTTGGAGCGGCACCAAGCAATTATTGAGGGTTGGGCACTGTGGCACTGGGCCGATTATATGCAGCGACGCAATCCTAATATCCCTGCTGTGACGCAGAAATTGTTTCCTCCCGATCAGAGAGAATCTCTTAATGCACAGCGGAAATTCTGGAACTCCGTAATTGATCAGGGAGAGATCCGATGCATATACACAGACAAAAAGATCTGTGGCGATTATGAATTAGATCATTTTTTACCTTGGCGTTTTGTTGCTCACGATCAGTTGTGGAATCTAATTCCCGTTAATCCCGGTGCAAATAGTTCCAAGAGTGATCAACTTCCCGATAAAAAATACATTGATCGCTTAGCTGAAACTCAGCATACTGCTCTGTCCACAGTCCAGAATAGGTATAGCAATGACAAGTGGAAAAAGGTAGTCGAGTCTTACATTACGGGTCTGCACATTGAGCAGCTAGGGGATTTGCTGGATCGTGATAAATTGAAATCCGCCTATCACGAAACGTTGAACCCTCTGATGTCAACTGCAAAACGGCAGGGGTTTCAGTCCGAGTGGACTTATCAGGGACTCTACCTCTAACGGCATAAATCATGTTTGATAACCCGAAAGAACTCCTCGACAAAATTCGGCTGGGTGAGAG
>VXZF01000399.1 GCA_009845645.1 Gemmatimonadota bacterium
CCGCAACGGCGAGGTGTTGTATTAATGGGCAGTCGCGGGCCGCGGCCGCGGCCAGTAGAGCCGACATATACCCCTTTTCCACTCCAGAAGGAAGCCATGGAAATCCAACCCCAACCACAGATATTCGACGTCGATGAGCAAAACTTCGAAGAACTAGTCCTCCAAGGCTCTATAGAGCGCGTCATCGTCGTCGATTTTTGGGCCCCTTGGTGCGGCCCTTGCAAGACCTTGGGACCCATCCTCGAAGACGTCGTTACATCACTCGGCCCCGGCGTGGCCCTAGCCAAGGTCAACGTCGATGAAAACCAACGGCTCGCCATGGCCTTTCGGGTCCAAGGCATCCCCGCGGTCAAAATCGTCAAGAACGGCCAGCTAGCCCAAGAATTCACCGGCGCTCTGCCCAGGGAGCAGATCGAGGCCATTCTTCGTCCTTTAGTCGCCGATGCCCCCATCCCCGAAGCCCAAGTGATTGACCAAGCTGACGACTTAGCGGCTACCGGCGACCTCGACGAGGCCGCCCGCCAGTACGAGCAGGTGCTTGAAGAAAATCCCACCGACGGCCCCGCCCTCCTCGGCCTAGCGAAGATCCACTTGCAGCAGGGCTGTTTCGAGACCGTGCAGGAGCTAGTCAATCTCGTCGAGACGGACACCCCCGAATATCCACAAGCCCAAGCGCTACTCACCCAGATCGAGTTTGCCCACCAGTGCCAGCAGGCTGGGGGCCGCGCCGCCTGCGCCCAGCGAGTGCTCGGCCAGCCAGACGACCACGAGGCCCGCTACCTACTCGCCTGTTGCGCAGCCTCCGAGGGCGACTACGAAACCGCGTTGCAGGAATGGCTGCACATCGCGGGGAAAAAATCGAACGGCGACCAAGCCGCCAAGGACGCCATGGTCGCCGTCTTCCACCTACTCGGCCGCGACAATCCGCTGGTGGCCGACTACCAGCGCAAACTCTACCAAGCTCTGTACTGAGCGCGCCGTGCAGATTACCCGCCTCGAACGCACCGTCTGTTGCGTACCCTTCCTCCCGGGCATCCTCCCCCCACTCGAGTACGACGAGCCTGCACCCGGCTATCCCGAGCCACTCTCGGCGCGGCGTCAAGACGTCCTCAGGATCCACACCGACCGAGGACTAACCGGCCTCGGCATGAGCGGGCCCTACTACGGCGACCGCGCAGAGCAACCGCCCGATCTGATCGGCAAAGACCCCAACGCCTTTGAGCCACGCGCCTTGCGCGGTGGTGGCTGGAACATCGCCCTCCTCGACCTGATCGGCAAAATGATTGGCTGGCCGCTATGCCGCATCTTCGGTGGCAAATTACAGGACAAGGTGCTGGTTGACTACTGGATCAGTCGGATGAGCGCCACGGATTCCGCCCGCGCGGCCCAACGCGCCGCCGAGCTGGGTTTCCACGGCATCAAGATGAAGTGCAAGTGGGAGGACGCCAACATGGAAGACCGAGTCCGCGCCGCTCTCGAAGTCGCGCCGCACCTGCGGGTAGTCCTAGACCCCAACGAGCGCTTCTACAACCTCAAAAACGCCCTCGACCTAGCCCGCCGCCTCGACGGACTCGACGTGGTCTTCGAAGATCCCTTCCCCAAAACCGATCTCAGCGAATATCGCCGCCTTAAGGAAGAAACTAGCGTCCTCGTCGCCCCGCACTTCCAAAACCCCCGCCAGATCATCGACGCAGTGCACCTCGAAGCGGTTGACGCCTTCAACGTCGCCCCCTCGGACTGGGATTTTCTCGACATGGCGCGCATCGCCGCACGCGCGGACATTCCCGTGTGGCAAGCCTCCAATGTCGATTTGGGAATTTTCGACGCCTTCCGCCTCCACGCTTCGGCCGCCGCGCCCAACTGCACCTTTGGCTCCGACCTCTGCGGCAATTTCGCGCACGAACACAGCCTACTCAAAGAGCCGCTGGTCCAAGACGGCTACGCCATCGTGCCCACCGGCCCGGGTTTGGGCGTGGAATTGGACGAGGACGCCGTCGCCCGCTACGCCATCTCCGCGCAGCACTGGCCCAGCTAGGCCGGAACCAGCGCCTCTGCACCAAAGATCATCGGATAGCCTTCGCCCGTGCGCACGGAACGCGAGGCCCCGTCCATATAGGCGATGCTAAAGGCGCGGCGCGACTGACCCGTCGGATTGATCCCCGAGCGGTGCAGCAGCAGGTTGTTGAGCAAAATCGCCTCGCCCGCCTCGGCCTCAAGGTCGATTTCCGCGCCCGGCGGCGCGTATTCGGCCAACTGCTCTGCCGAAGGAAAGTGCCCTTCGGTGATCACCCCGTGCTTGTGGCTGCCGGGCACCACCTGCATACAGCCGTTTGCCACCATCGCCGGATCGATCGCGGTCCACACCGTGGTCGTCGGATTGTAATCCACGCCCCAGCCCACGCCCACGTCTTGATGCCAGGGCAGTATCGTGCCCTTTTCCGCCGGCTTGTTCATAAACATCGCCCGGAAGATCGACACGTCCTCGCCGATATAGCGCCGGGTGATCTGGCGGAAGAGCGAATGTTGCATGTAGGCGAGATAGACGGGATCCTGCTCCAAGCCCATGATCTTGCGGTACTGGAGCGTGGTGCCCTTGTGGCCGGCAGAGACGGTGGGCATCTTCGCGTAGTCGGCGTCCTCCCCGTCGAGCTGAAACTCCATCTCCGGGTAGGGGATCTCGCCGAGCATGATCGCGTC
>VXZF01000045.1 GCA_009845645.1 Gemmatimonadota bacterium
AAAAACAGGCAGTTAGATCGAATTTCAGGTACCTCACCTGATGAAACCCTACATGAGAAACTCAAAGGCCAAAATCATGGACCTTGAAGTGAGGTCAAACAACGACCTGAAATACCCACGTAATCTTTGTCTGGCGATCTTCGAATTGTTACAGGTTGGCAACTGCCCTATACACTGGACAGGAAGCGATTCGCATCACTCATCTTAAGCGACTTTCAGGTCGCACTCAAACTGTACCATTACCCAATTGCCCAAGATGCGCGGCATATGCATATACGGCCCGTTCTTGGGCGGCTGTTTCCACCGAGCCGGGGCGCAAGTTCCGCACCTGTGTCAGGGCGTCTGCCGCGCTGCTGCCCGTTCTTACCAAATAACTCGCCAACATCGTGCCCGTGCGCCCCAATCCTGCACTGCAATGGACCATCACGGGCCGTCCCTGCTCAATCGCCTCATCGACGAATTGGACAAACGCTCGTATATCCCTCAGCGAAGGCGACTGCATATCCTGTATGGGCAAGTGCAAGTACACCATATTGCGCGCCGCCACCTCGCCCGCCGACAGGGCATTCGCGGTCAGCGACACAATCGCCTTTACGCCCTGCGCCGCCAGCAAATCGAGATCGTCCTCCAGCCGCTCGTCCCCCTCCCAACCACCAATCTGCCCGGCACCTGCCAACCGGCCTTCTAATAGCCAACCAAAGTTGAACACCATATCTAGCGGCCTTCATAGGCTGCCTGTGGTCCTTCAACCCAGCTTTCACCCTCAACCCCTACTTCCTTCTTCCATATCGGCACGATCTGCTTGAGTCGATCAATGGCGTACTGACACGCAGCCAGCGCCTCGGCTCGATGAGGGCTAGCGACGGCAATTAGCACACTGATCTCCCCGATTTCGAGCTTTCCTACGCGGTGAATCATCCCGATGTCCACGACGCCCCACCGCGCCTTCAGTTCTTTGCCAATCTCCGCCATCTTCTTCTCGGCCATAGCCGGATAGGCTTCGTACACCAAGTACTCGGTTTGCTTGTCCCCGGAGTGATTGCGCACCACGCCGGCAAACGTGGCCACCGCGCCATTTTCATCGCGCACCACGTCGGCAAACAAATCGCTGGGGTCAATTGGGTCTTCGGTAATTTTGAACACGTCAGCCCCCACTTACAGGCGGAATAAGGGCTACCTCGTCGCCGGCTTTTAACGCGGTATGGCTCCCCGCGTACTCGGAATTGACCGCAATCGACAACACCTGCTGCACCGCGGCCAGTTGCGGATATGCGGCCACGAGTTCGCGCTGCAAGTCCGCGACCCGATAGCCTTCGGCGATCTCCCACTCACAGCTTCTGAGGCCTACGGCATCGCGGCAGGAAGCAAAAAATAAAACCTTGATTTTCATAGCCAAGCGCAAATAACGCCGCAGCCTTACGCAACGAGCCACGGCCAAAAAAGGAAATGGGACCCCTCATTGAGGCCCCATTTCACTCACTGATTGCTGCTGTTGTCCCGCTGAGAAAACTACCTTAGCAGCACCATCTTGCGCTTAGCTACGTAGTCGTCGGCGTGGAGCAAGTAAAAATACATGCCACTGGCGACGCTAGCGCCACTTTCGCTCCGGCCATCCCACACGGCTTGGTACTGACCTACGGCCAGCGCCTCGCCGTCAACCAGCCTGCGCACGACCTGACCCGCGATGTTGTAAATCGTCAGGGAGACGATCGCATCGCTGCTCAGAGCGTAGGGAATCGTGGTTTCCGGATTGAAAGGGTTGGGATAGTTCTGACTCAGCGAGCTAGCCAACGGCAGGGCGGCTAGTGGCTTGGCAGCAGCCCAAATCGCGCTGAAGTCAATCGCCAAGTCGAGGGCCTTGCCGGCCGCATTTTCCGTGGCGGTACTCGCCGTAACACTGAGGAAAGACATGATCTCGGTATCAACCTCAATCGACGAATTGCCGTCGGCATCGGTCGTATTGCGCACGAACGCGCTACCATGAGGGGGAATCGTGCCAATACCGAGCACGGACACCCACAGCGCGCTCCGGTTATACACGTCCCACTTGATGAGCTGACCCTCGCCCGGATCGCCCCAGAGATCGGTGAAATTGACCTTAGAAATCACCTTGTTGCCATCCTGCGACGCGGTAGCCACCAGCACCGGATCCGGCCGGTTGAGATGCATGCTGCGACTCAACAACTCGGTGTCCAAGTAATCGCGCACGCCAGACGACGGGCCGAGAGACACGCTGTGGACCACAATATCCGCTTCCATATCCTCGGTAAAGCTGTCCGACGTGACGAGGGTGAAGGTGCCCAGATCTTCATCACCATCTACGGCCTTACTGAGAACAACTGCGCCGCCCCGCACCTGATTGCCGGAGACTTCCACGCCCGGTGCCGACAAGATAAACGCAGAGGAACCCGAAAACGTGGTGGCCTCCAGATCAAAAGCATCGGCGGGCGACACCGTCACGATGGCCTCAACTTGCTTCACGCCGGCTAGCCCGGCCGCGGACAGCACGACTGGGATTTTCGTACCCGGACCCGCGACTAGCTCGTTGCGGGCATTGTCGTCGTTATTCAGGGAAACCTGCGAGACAAACATCAACTGATCGGGATCTGGCACCGCCCATGTGGCGTCGAAATCAACGGCCAAATCAATGGTGTCACCGGCCGGATTTACAGCAGTCGTGCGCGCCCGAACGT
>VXZF01000218.1 GCA_009845645.1 Gemmatimonadota bacterium
TTTTAACTGCGGGCACAGCCGAAGAGTTAATTGCCAACGAGCAGGTGCGGCGAATCTACCTCGGCGAGCGCTTTAGTTAGCGGGTCGATAGATAGGCGCGTTTGCACCTTGACTTTTCTTGCTGCACGGGCTTGTTTTTACAGCTAATAGCAAGATAGGTAATTTTTATTAAGTAATTAATTTACAATAATTTATAATGCTTCGTCCCGAGCAAAATACCGGCTTGCGCCTCCAGCAAAGGATGGCACCGCAGCTCATCCAATCGCTGCGGCTGTTGCAGATGTCCACCTTGGATTTGACGCTGGAAGTCAAGCAGCAACTCGAACTCAACCCCTTGCTTGAAGAGGTTGTTGAACTGCGCGAAGAGGGGGAAGAGGAGGAGGAACTGCGCGAGCAGGAGGAGGGGCTCAAGGCCGAAGAGGACCTGCCCGCGGACATGGAGGAGGTCGATTGGGACGCGCTGTTAGACGACCAGTTCGACGCGGGCGCGTACAATAGCGAGCGCACGGAATACGATCCCAATTGGGAGGCTGACCGCGAGCCACAGGAAAATCGCATCACCGCCATGCCGCCTCTCTTAGAGCACCTGTATCGTCAGCTAGGCGAGATTAGCGGTTTGGCACCGGAAGAGCGCGCTATCGCCGAGTACATCATCGGCAATATCGACGAGCGCGGTTACGTCGGCTGCTCGCTCGCCGAGATCGCCGAGGATTTACAGGTGGAAGTGGCTGCGGTCGAAAAGGTGCTGCGCGTCATTCAGACGTTTGATCCGTCTGGAGTCGGCGCGCGCGACTTGCGCGAGTGTCTGATGATCCAGTTGAGTCAGCGCGCCGACCCGCTTAGCGCCCTAGCCTTGCAAGTGGTGCGCGACCATCTAGAGGACCTGACGCGGCGGCGTCTGCAGCACATCACTCGCGCCTTAGCCATTTCCAACGAGAAGCTCAAAGAGGTTTTGCAGGTCATCGAGCGCCTACAGCCGCATCCGGGTCTGTTGGCCAGCAGCGACTACAACAATCTCTTGACGCTGGATAGCGAAGTCGCGTACATCACGCCGGACTTGGTCGTCGAAAAAATTGGCGAGGAGTGGCAGGTGTGGCTGGCCGACGGGTCTATGCCGTCCTTAAAGATCAATTCTGAATACCAGCATCTGCTCAACAATTCCCATGGCGACGGTGCGGCCGCGGTTAAGGACTACGTGGCCAAGAATCTCAACGATGCCCGCTGGCTCATCAACGCCATCCACCAGCGCCGCACAACCATACTCAAGGTGGGTAATTACCTGTTGCAGGCGCAGTTGCCCTTTTTCGAGCAAGGGCCATCGCGGTTGCGGCCCTTGGTCTTGCAGGACGTGGCTGACGCGGTGGGAATGCACGTATCGACGATTAGCCGCGTCAGCAACGGCAAGTACGTGCAGACGCCGCATGGGGTCTTTGAACTGAAGTACTTCTTCGACAACAAGCTCATTACGGACGAAGGCGAAGACGTGTCCGTGCGCTCGGTGAAGGAGAAAATTTCGCAGCTCGTCGCCGATGAAGACAAGGCCCGGCCGCTTTCGGACCAACAGATTGTCGAGGAGCTGAGCAAAGGCAGACTGAAAATTGCGCGACGGACCATAGCCAAATACCGCGATCAGCTAAAAATTCCTTCGCAGCGCTACCGGAGAGAGCTGTAGGTACGCTCCTTAAGCGCTCCCTTCCTTCCGCCCGACGATCAACAAATGCGCGGGCATTTTCTCCAGCCGCGGTTCGTCCCCGATTTGCTCTCCGTATTCGAGGACTTCGACGATGCGGCAGCCGCCATTGATGGTGGCCTGCACGTGATCGGCCACTGTCCAGTGGTATTCAAACGTCGAAGAGCTGCGATGGGGGCCGCGGTCGAGATAGCGATAGCGGGGTTCGTAGTTGTCGGCATCCTCCCACATCCGCCGCATGGGGTGATACTCGTTCGCAACGAAGAGGCCGCCCGGTGCGAGAATGCGTCCGGCTTCCGCATAGTACTGTTGGATGTTTGCAACCCACACGGACACGTGGCCGCCGGTGTACACTAAGCCGAAGGAATCGTCGGCGAGGACAGATAGGTCCGTCACATCCGCTTGCACAAATCGCAAGGATAGATCGAGGGTGCGCGCCCGGTCTGCGGCTACGGCTAGACGACGTTCGGAAATATCGACGGAAGTGACGCGCCCGCCGAGGCCGGCCAATGCAAAGGCTACCTCGTTGTCGCCACTTCCCAACACGCAGACCTCGACGCCTTGTATATCCGCGACGTAGCGCATCTCGGCCTCTCTCAGCACTAGACGCGGCTCTTGGTGTGCCCGCATCCACAGGCCGCGCTGATCCTCCCGTTCCTTCCACCACTCAGTGGAAGCGTCCCAAAAGGCCCGATTCGCTTGGTGCGGATCGTCGATAAGGTACTCTTCATTCATAGCACATAGACATAAAAATTCGATTGTTGGAAAGATCGAGATTCGGCGTCCACAAGGGATGTTCCTAAAACCAAAGTCGGATGGAATTGGCTACTAACGGAGGCGTCCGTGCTCGTCAAACGCCATCTCAGCCAGCACGCCGGTTTGCTCTAGGTCGGGATGGTTGCCGAACTCGCGCAGCAGGCTGGCGGATAGGTGGATGTGGCCGATGTCGAGGGTGTTTTTGATGCGGACGACGCGCGCCTGTTCGG
>VXZF01000333.1 GCA_009845645.1 Gemmatimonadota bacterium
ATAACCAATTGCACGACACCGACCCGGAGGTACGACTGTGAAATCATTCGCCCTCTTGAGCTTTTGCGGCCTCCTTGCCTTGAGCGCCTGCGACTTTGCTCCCCCTCGAATAACCCCTGACCCTGAGGACTCTGATGTAATAGGTCCGGGTATCGAGCCCGCTCCCCCGGCCACGACTCCTGAGCAGCTCATGGACAACCTCGCCCGCGCCATGCGCACCCGCGACAAGGATCTCTACGAGAGCCTGCTCGACAAAGACTTCTTGTTTACTGAGGACAATTGCCTCGGCGAAGTGGAGTACTTCAACAATTTGGAAGAAGAGCTGGAGATCATGGGCGGTAGCCGCGATGGTTCGCAACCAGGTATTTTCGACATATATCGCAATTTCTCCTACACTTTTGATCTTACCCGCCGCTCTCAAGAACTCGGCTCCGACTACCCGGAAAATTTTCCTAACGACCCCAACGGCCACCCAGACGAAGACTGGGAGGTCTTCTATGGCCGGGTCCAGATGCTCATGCTCGACGAGAATGGCAACGGCTTTCGCGTAGATCAGTTTATGGCTTACAAGCTCCGCCTCGATCCAGAAGACAGCCTGTGGAAAATCGTCCGCTGGGAAAACGATGCCTTGGCAGGCGACTGCGGCGGAGCCGGTAAGCGCCTGGCAAACGTCTTTAGCTGGGCGGCACTAAAGCAACAAGTCGCGCCCTGAGCCAGTGAGTAAACGCTTGGTCAAGCGCCAGCGCCACCCCGGCTGGCACTTGGCTCTTTCGAGTTTGTTGCTAGCTGGCGCGACCATCTTCTTGCTCTACAGGCCCGCGGCAGAAGAACGAACCAGCGATCTGCCCGTCATCGCGCCAGCCGACGCACCCGTTCCCCACCAAGCAGCTAACGCCGACCAGCTAGCCGACGCGCTCTACGCGGGCATCGATAGTGCCTTGGCCGATTTGGGCATCTGGTCGGCACTCTATTCTAAGCGCCGCCAAGAGTACTTCGACCGCATTGAGGTCGGCGTACCCGCCGACTTGCCGCTAGCCGAGGCCAACTTGGGCATTTCGCGCTTTGTCCAGCGGCTCGGCGGCCAAGTCCTCAGCGCCAGCGAGCGGCGGAACCAAGTCGAAATCCGCGGCGGCTTTGGCGAGGTGCAGACGACCATTTTTCTTTTAGCTCCGGTTGCTGAGCGCCGCCGCACCGGCAACATTGCTATTGTTATCGACGACTTCGCCGACGACCCTATCGCCGCCCACTTCTGCGCCATACCGCAATCCCTGACGTTCTCTATCTTGCCCAGAGCAAGCCAAGCGCCCGCCCTCGCCGAGCGGGTGCGCACCAATGGACACGAGGTCTTGGTCCACCTGCCGATGGAACCCCAAGGCGGAGCCTCTCTCGGTGCGAACGCCATCCTCGTGGGTCTCGACGACGAGGAAATCCGCCGCCGAGTGCGCCGCGCCTTGCGCAACGTGCCCCACGCCCGCGGGGTCAACAACCACATGGGCTCCAAGGCCACGGCCAACGAACGAGTCATGCGTATAGTGCTCTCTGAACTAAAGGACCGCAACCTGCTGTTTCTCGACAGCCGCACCACGGCCTCGTCCGTCGCCTATCAACTAGCGGTAGATATGGATATTAGAGCCATTAACCGCGACCTTTTTATCGACGAGATCGCCGATGCCCAAACCATTCAGGAAAAACTCTGGGAACTCGCCGCGATCGCGGCTCAGTCGGGCCAAGCCATCGGCGTGGGACACAATCGCAGAGAGACGCTCATCGCCCTATTGGCTGCGTTGCCGCAGCTAGAGAAGCGCGGCTTTCGCTTCGTCCCCGTCTCCCAGCTACTGCCATGAGCGCCTTCCGCTTTGAGCTCGTCGCGCAAGACGCGGCAACCGGAGCGCGGGCCGGCATCCTCCACACGCCGCACGGCCCTGTGGAGACGCCAGTCTTCATGCCCGTCGGCACCCAAGCCACGGTCAAGACCCTCGACCAACAGGATCTAGCCGCGGCCCAAGCGCAGATTATCCTCGGCAACGCCTACCACCTCTACTTGCGCCCCGGCCACCAGCTCATCGATCGGCTGGGGGGACTCCACGCCTTTATGAATTGGCCCAAGCCGATCCTCACCGACAGCGGCGGCTTTCAGGTCTTCAGCCTCAGCGACCGCAACGAGATCACCGCAGACGGCGTGCGTTTCCAATCGCACTTGGACGGTTCGCATCACTTCTTCACCCCTGAAAAGGTCATGGAAATTGAGCACGGGCTTGGTGCCGATATCATCATGGTTTTCGACGAATGCACGCCCTACCCCTGTGGGCGCGACTACGCGCAAGAGTCCATGCAGCGAACATTGCGCTGGGCCGAGCGCTGCCTGAGCCGCCACCGAGAATTGGCGGCTGAGCGCGTCAACCGCCCCCCCCAAGCGCTTTTTGGCATCGTTCAAGGAAGTATCTATCCAGACTTGCGCCGCGACTGCGCCCAAGCCCTGATGCAACTCGACCTGCCCGGCTATGCCATTGGCGGCCTAGCCGTAGGCGAACCGCGCGAGGACATGTTCGCGGTCGTGCGCCAGACCACCACCTACCTGCCAACGGAAAAACCTCGCTACCTGATGGGCGTGGGCCTACCGCACGACTTGGTCGAGGCCGTCGCGGCTGGCGTCGATATGTTCGACTGCGTGG
>VXZF01000169.1 GCA_009845645.1 Gemmatimonadota bacterium
GGCCCCCGACGCCGTGCGCCGACCCATGGCCTGCACCATCATCACCTTTATTCTGGCCCTGGCCACGCGCCTGATCAACAAGGACCGGATCACCCGCGAGGGGCGCTGGGCCGACCAACACTTCTACCGCGGCGAAGGGCTGACCGGCAAGACGCTCGGTTCCATTGGCGTGGGCAATATCGGGCACGAGATGTTCCTGATGGCTAAGCCCTTTGGCATGCGGCATTTGGGCTGCGATCCCAGGCTGCGCCCAGAGGATGTGGCCGATGTGGACGTGGAGTTGGTTGATATGGATACCCTACTGACCGAGTCCGATTTCGTCAGCATCAGCGTCCCGCTCAGCGAGCAGACGCGCCACCTGATCGGCGAGCGGGAATTGAACTTGATGAAGCCGACGGCGTACCTGATCAATACTTCGCGGGGCCCCGTCGTTGATGAGCAAGCTCTGATTCGAATCTTGCAGAGCAGGCGCATCCGCGGTGCTGGGCTGGATGTATTTGAGCAGGAGCCCGTCGATGCGGACAATCCCCTCCTCAAAATGGACAACGTCGTGGTCGCGCCGCACTCCCTGTGCCACACCGACGAGTACTACATGCAGACTTGGAGGGGCAGACTCCGGCAGGTGGCACGAATTGGGCGCGGCGAAATTCCAGAGCACGTGGTCAACAGGGAAGTACTGGAAAAGCCCGAGTTGCAGGCAAAGCTAGAGCGGTTGCAAAGGCGGTGATTGTGATGGATAAAATTAAAATGGGCGTAATCGGCTGCCGAGTTGGCAGGACTTGGGTGGCAGGTGCCCAAGTCGGCGAAGATACCATCGCTTGGGCGGTCGCCGATCTGGATCGAGATTTGGCGCGCCAGGTCGCCGAGGCGAACGATGTTCCCAGAGTCTACGGCGACTATCGAGAGCTGCTCGCCGATGACGAGGTTGAAGCCGTTGGAGTCGCCACTGCGCCCGATGTGCGGAAGCCGATGGTCATTGAGGCGCTGGAGGCGGGAAAGCACGTGTTGGTGCAGAAGCCGCACGGTCGCAATACCGCAGATGTCGAGGAGATCAACGCCGTTGCAGCAAGCACGGGGAAAACGCTCGTGTACTCCTACTTCATGCGGCACCAAGCGGAGAACAAAGAGAGCCGGCAAATGATCGCCGATGGAAGGATTGGGCGCGCGTACCACGCGCGCGTCCACTACCACTATCGCGAGCGGGGAGCCAATTACGAGCCGTCGCCGGGCAGGAGTTGGCTATATCGGTGGGGTTTTAAGGGCGGTGCATTGGGCCAACACGGTTCGCACTACCTCGATCAGGCCTGGTTTCTACTGGGTTGTCCGCAACCCGAATGGGCCTTTGCCGTCAGCCATAGCGCGTTTCCAACGACCCTAGAAGTGGAGCGCCACTCCGAGGATTACATGAGTTTTCTGGTGGGGTGCGCCGGCGGTATGACAATTCAGATGGATACTTCCTCGGTCATTTCCACTTGGGCGGACCGGGCTTGGGATTTGCGCTTGCGCGTCTTGGGTACGAATGGCACCATTGAGGTGGAATCCACTTCTTTGCCCGAGGGCAAGAGGCGTTCGGGGACGCGCCGGTTGTTGGGTGCCATCCACGATGAAGGCGGCGATTCCGCTGGTGGGTTTGTGGAACACGGCGACGGTGACTTCAACGCGGAGATCCGCGATTTTGCCAGCGCGATTCGCGGTGCCCAGCCGCCCGAGGTCTCTCCCGCCGAGGCGCTGACCTTCATGAAGTTGCTGGACGCGATTTACGCGAGCGCGGAAACTGGCGCAAAGGTGCAGATCGACAATTGACAAAAGTTCATCACCGGCAGCAGCAGTGCCGTCGTGTAGAGGAGATATAATCTCAACCGAGGAGAGTCTGCCATGCAAAAGACCACTATCGACGACCGCGACTGGTCCGCCCTCACGCTGGGCGAGCGCATCCGCCACGTCGAGCTCGAAGGCTATCTGGTCATTCCCAACTTGCTCAGCCCCGAGCACATCGCCCGTCTCAAGGCCCAAGCTGAAATCTGGGAGACCACGCCGCGCGACTACAGTCCGCACCAGCGCGGCAAGTCTAAGATCCAGTTTGAAGGGGGGGCTGTGACCGATCTTATCGCCCATGCGCCGACCGTTGATTTTTTGCGCCAGGTCTTCGGCGACGAGATCGTCTTTCTCAGCTACGGGTACGACCGCTCCGAGCCCGGCACGCCCGGTATCAGCCTGCACACGGACGGGCAGCCCTACGGCTCGCAGATTTTCGGGTACAACGGCAGTTGTCCCTTTACCATCCGCGTGCTCTACTACCTTGATGACCTGACGCTCGATGTGTCGCCTTTCCGCGTGATTCCGCGCTCTCATTTGTGCATGCACGCCGACGCCAATCCGTACATGCGCTACGAGCGCCATCCTGAGGAAGTGGTGGTGCCGTGCAAGGCTGGCTCGGCGGTTTTTCTCAACCACCGCGCTTTTCACGGGACTTGGCCTAATAGGGGCGAGCACACGCGCTCGGTGCTGGCGATTGCGTATCGCCCGTCCTGGGCTGGCCCCATTGCCGAGGTCGAGAACTGGGACGAGGAGGACTTGGCCGGGCTGTCCGAGTCGGTGCGTCCTTTTTTCGCCGATCCCAATACGCGGCACTGGGACTTTGACGTGCCCAACAAGCCCGATAATATG
>VXZF01000291.1 GCA_009845645.1 Gemmatimonadota bacterium
GAATTGGTGATTCCCTACGGCGGCCGTAGCCGAAGTCAGCGGTATGGGATTGTCGCGCATCTTGCAGTAAATGCGCGCCTCGTGCGTATGGCCGACAAAAGCCAAGGGCCATTTGAGGTGACTCATGCACCAAGCGACGCGATCGTACATGAGGAGGGGTTCCCATTCTTCGGGCTTAAGGGGGTTGGCGTGGGACAAAGCCGCATTGCCCTCCACACGCCGAAAGGCCCCTTGCCGAAAAAAGTCGCGTTCTTCCTCCCCCAACATCTCGCAGGCTTGGTAGAGCGAAGGACGAGCCAACAGATTAAAAGACTGAATGCGTACCGGCTCTAGCATTGCTTGGTCGTGGTTGCCTAATACAATCTGGGCCTCTACCTCCTTGAGCCGATAGATACAACCCAAAGGATCAGGACCGTATCCCACGATGTCCCCCAAGCAGATAATGCGCTCGGCACCGGCGTTGGCCGCAGCGATCAATACGGCCTCTAGCGCTTCGAGATTGGCGTGAATATCGGCGAGCACTGCGATCTTCAAGGGCACCCACCTCAGTTGAATAGTGCGCTGATGGACGTTTCTTCGTGGATGGCGCGAATGGCGCTGGCAAAGAGCGAGGCTACGGAGCATACCTGCACCATAGGGGTACGGGCGTCTGCTGGCAAGGGGATCGTATCGGTAATGGCTAAGGCTTGGAAGTTGGATTGATCCAGCCGCGCTATTGTCTCCCTAGTTAGGGTACCATGGACGCAACCGGCATAGACTTTGCGCGCCCCTCGCTTCTTGACCGCGGCCGCTCCCTTGAGAATGGAAGCACCAGTAATGATCGCGTCGTCGAAGAATACGACATCTCGGTCGGCTACGTCGCCGATGACCCTGTTTTCCCCGGCCGCTTGATCAACGACGACGAGGGGCAACCCCAACCGCTGGGCGTAGGTTTCGGTGACCTTGGCGCGGCTGATGTCCGGAGCGGCCGCGACTAAGTTATCTCGGTCTAGATCGGCGTAGTAGGAGCATATTGCCGGGACGCCGCTTAGTTGATCCACTAGAATCCGGCTAAAACCCATAGTCTGCGGGCTATGTAAAGTCATAGTGAGAATGCGGTCCGCTCCCGCCTCGGCGATCAAATCGGCCACTAAGCGACCCGCTACGGAAATCCTCGGCTCGTCCTTGCTGTCGGCCAGCGCATACGGATAATAGGGTAAGACCGCAGTGATGCGACCAGCCGAGGCGTATTTTAGGGCGTCGAGGGCTATGAGCAACTCCATCAAATAATCGCTAACGGGCGGACACGAAGTTTGGATAAAGAACACATCGCGGCCACGCACGTTTTCGCAAATCTTCACCTTTATATTTTCGTTGCTAAAGTCGATAAACTCGATGCGCCCTGGCTCAATGGCCAGCGACTGGTAAATGCCCTCGGCCAATGTGGGATTGCTCCGCCCGGCAAAAACTTTGAGATCTGCACGGCCCATCAACAAGTCCTTTAGAACATGGCTAGTGCCGCTCGGGCTTGCGCGGCAATTGGGTACTGAGCAAATGTGCGACTGACCTGTTCGAGTAGGGCCTGTTGCTTGTTGCTTTCGCCGGCCAACCCATATATGCGGGCGGCTTCCATCTGCGCCATCGCCTCGCGGATAGTCCCAGCCTGCTGGGCTGCATACGTTTCGTAGTGCTGAGCCGCGGCCACAAGCTGCCCTTCGGCTTCGAGGCAGGCACCCAAACCGCTCTGGGCTGCATAGGCTAACACATCCAAAGACTCATAGTTGTCCAAGTAGCGCTGATAATAGCCCCGGGCCTCAACATAGCGGCCCTGCGCGTAGTAGAGATTGGCCAAGATTATGGTCCCTTGAGCCGCAGCCGGAGTTCCGGCATAGGCGGACACCAACTCCTCGGCTAAGCGAACTGCCTCGGTCGGCTCTCCGCCCTGTTCGACCATCAGCACATCGCCGAGGAGGGCCGCGGCTTTGAGCCGATCAGCCTCCTTGGACTCAATAAAATAATTGATGGCCACAATGACCGCGATCGCGGCAACGGCCCCACCGACAAAGAGACGGGCACGCTCTTTGACGTATTCGACCGCTTCCATGATCCATTCGACGAACTCATCTTCGCGGAGCTCGCTCTTGCTCAGTTTACGGCGTTCACTCGACATGAAGGTATAGTATCTCCATTGTTTTGGGTTCGAGTTTCAATAGACGATAGCGCTTTTCAATTTGTACCCGGCCAAGAGGTCGCGGCCCGACAGAAAACTCAACTCGGCCAAAACGCTGATACCCACGACAACCGCTCCTAGTTCTTTGAGCACTTGACACGTCGCCGCCAAGGTCCCGCCGGTGGCCAAAACGTCATCGACGACTAACACCTTTTGCCTAGGCGTAATGGCATCGGTGTGGATTTCTAAGGATGTCTCGCCGTATTCGAGGGTGTAATCACGACTCAGCGTGGCCGCCGGCAGCTTACCTGGTTTCCGCACTGGCACAAAACCGCATCCCAATTCGAGGGCGATGGGCACCGCGAACACGAAGCCGCGGGCCTCTATACCGGCGACTAGATCCACTTCGGCGTCCACAAAGGGTTCGATCATAGCTTGGACCGCGGCGGATAAACCAACGGGGTCTTTGAGTAGCGGCGTGATGTCTTTGAAGTAGATGCCGTCTTGTGGGA
>VXZF01000397.1 GCA_009845645.1 Gemmatimonadota bacterium
GACAGGTTCATAGCGCCGGACACTGATCTCATTTGCACGGGCGCACATCTGCGAGGCGTCGTACCAAGCCTGCATCCTCAGCAGCATGTCCATGCCCACGCCGAATGCCTTCTCGATACGCAGTGCCATCTCCGGCGATAGCGCAGCGTTGCCGTTTAGTAAATCCGAAAGCGTTGCCCGCCGAACCCCCAGAATCTCGGCTGCCCTTGTCACGTTCAGGCCCAACTCCTCGATGATCTCCGTGCGAATGAAGTCTCCCGGATGCGCAGGAGTCATGTTTACTTTTATGCCGTTGGTACCCATCGACGAAATCAGCAGCGCTTGGTGATGAATTCGCGGCTCATCCACTGCCCGAGCACGTTGTGCGAGCGGAGCAGCATTTTCTGGTAAGCGCGCTCTAAGTTCTTTTTGTTTTTGGCGTTGGGCAGGGCGTTAAAACGGCCGCGAATTTGGGTGATGGTGCGGCTGCGTGGATCGACGGCGATGGTGAGGACGCGGTGGCGGTGGCCTTTGCCGTCTTCTACGCCGAGGGACCAGATCGAGGTACTGCCGTTGCGGCAGCTCTTGGCGTAGGTATAGACGCAGTGGCCCATTTCGCGGCCCTCGGCTCCCAGTTCGCGATTGGAGAGTAGCTCCTTTACGCTCCAAGTGAGGGTCTCGCCGAACTGCTTATCCTCCTGCTTCATCTCGAATTCGCCGATACTCGAAGCGCCCCAAGACATGTGCCGGACGCGCACCTTTTTGCCGCCAGCTCTGTCTGGCTCGTCCTCTGCATCGGGTAGCAGCACCTGTCGCGCCAGCGCTTCGTGCCACTCGTCAACTTGGCGCAACAGCTTGGGAATGCTGCGGCTCTTCAGCGAAAAGTTCGGCTGCGCCGGCGGCCTTTGCTCGAAGCCACCGCCGGGCAGGGCGATTTGCTGCGGCACGTATTTCTGATTGTGGATAAAATCGACGATGGGACCGACGTGAGCCGGGTCGAGCATGGGATTGTTGGCAAAAAACAGGATTGCAGTGGACCAAAAATCCTCGTTTTCAAACGACTGGCCCAGCCGGGTGGCAATCACCGCTCGCGCCAGCGCCGGACTGCCGCCCTGACCCAAGACTTGGCCCCAGCGCAGGGCGTGGACGATGGAGAGGTCGTCGGGGGCGGCGAGGAAGCAGTGGGCCGACTTCTTGCTCAAGGCGACGGGGAGGTCGGCGGTGCGGATGTTCTGCCCCGAGCCGATGTGTTTGAACCACGCCTGATGCAAACCAGCCTCTGGCATCTGCGAGGTGAAAAAGGCCGCGTCCATAAAAGTGGGCACGTCGTAGCGGGCCAGCAGGTGACAGGCGAGGTGGTGAAACTGCTTGCGCGGATTGTGGCTCGGCGGCACCCACTCGGCTACGGGGCGCACCCAGTCTTCTGAATGGCGGGCCAAGGCGGCCAAGCCATCGATAAAGTTGTTTTGCGGGTGGGCACCGAAAGCAGGGATGACGGGGTCGAGGCGCAACAAGTCGGCGCGGCGCGCAGCTTGGAGCAGAATGTCGAGAAACGCGCGGCGCGTCGGGCTGTAGGGAAAGGCGTTGAAGAGGCCGCGGATCTTGTAGAGGTAGTCGGCCCCGAGCCGTCCCTTAGGGAGCGTGCGGTCGTAGAGTTGGCGGATGGTGTTGGCCGGGCTGCGCGTTTGCTGGCGGGTGCGGGTGAGCGCGGCCTCGCCCTGTTGGCGGCGGGCGAGTTGGCGTTCCTTTTGGATCTGGCGATTGCTCTTGTGAAGTCCATCGCCCAAACCGCGCTTGCGGCACCAAGCCCGGTACTCGTCCTCGGATTGGAGGCCAAGGGCGCGGATGTGGCTTCTGAGATTGGCGCGGTTGTGGGCTCGCTCGATCTCGCTGCGGACATTTCTTTTGCGGCGGCGCGCCATAGCCAAGTTCCGGTTTTGAGGCAATCCTTAATGAGTTGCACTGCTAGAGCAATGTCAACCGTGCCACCGCGTCGCAGTAGCCTAGCAGGGCAGCCGCGCCGCTTGCCCTCGCCAGTATCGGCGGTTTAATTTGCTTTTATCCACCAACTCAACACGACGCGCCCATGCTAGATCGCAATCCTATTCCACTCTTTCCTCTGCCAGTGGTCGTCTTCCCCGACCAAATCGTGCCCCTACACATATTTGAGCCGCGCTACAAGCAGATGCTCGCGGATGTGAGGACGGCTGACGAGCGCGGCGAGATCTTGCCCATTGGCATGATTCTGGGGGAGGACCGCGAGGTGCAGGGCGAGGTGGGCTGCGCGATGCTGTTGGCTAAAGTACTCGACGAGTTTGACGATGGCCGACTCAACATCATCGGCCGCGGCGGGCGGCGCTTTCGCATCGCTCGCATCGCCGAGGACAAGCCCTATTTAGAGGCGTGGGTAGAGTACGTAGATGACGCCGAGGAGCCGACGGACCCAGTGCTTTTGGCTAAGGCTGTTGCGGCGCTAGAGAAGTTGGTGGGGCAACTTGAGGAAGTGACCGGTATGCGCGCTGAAGTAGGGTCTCTGCAAAACGCCTTTCAGATCGCCCAAGTGACGGGCCTCGACTTAGAGGTTAGGCAACAACTGCTGGAAATGACGACTGAAAATGGCCGCTTACACGCGCTCTGCGAGTACTTTGAGCAAATAATCCCCCTGCTGGAGGCGGAGGGCAA
>VXZF01000527.1 GCA_009845645.1 Gemmatimonadota bacterium
TCGTCGAGGAGCGTGCAATGCCCAAAGTAGCGAGCGGCGATTTCCTGAAACCCCTCCCAGCCGTAGTCCCCCAACCCCCACTGCTTCTCGATTAACTGCTGGCGATAGGGCTTTTTCTCAAAGGTCTCGGCGTACCCGGGATGTTCGGGAATGGCCTTTGGATCGTACATGGAAAAGTACGGCTCCGGCACCAGCGAGGGACTGTGCGGCCCCCAAAAGTTGGCCCAGAGAAAGAAGGGTTCCTCACCGGTAGCTACTTCGTCGAGGACGCGCATGGCTTCCTCGGCGACGAAATACTCAATGCACGACTCGACCGGCCCCTCGTGCAATGCGAACATCTCCTGCGCTTGATTCGAGGGGTTGGTACCGACAAAGCGGTGCGACACCGTCGGCGGCGGGTCGAAGCCGCGCTCTTTGAGGTAGTCGGCGTAGTGATTGTGGCTACGTAGTTTGCCGCCGAACTGCAGACCGGGCAGCAGATCGCCCCCCGGGAAAGAATAGCCTAGGAAATCCTTGCCGGTGAACCCATAACCGGATGGACCGGTCTGCTCATCTACGTGCCACTTTCCGGCGTACCCACAGCGGTAACCTGCATCCGCCAAGTAGTGATTTACCCCGCGAACGCCCTCGTTCAGGCACAGACCATTGGCCGTAACCCCGTGCTTATGCGGATAGAGCCCCGTGTAAAAGGACGCGCGGGCCGGCGAGCAGATCGCGGTCGGCGTGAACGCCGAATCAAAGCGAATGCCGCGCGCCGCCAACGCGTCGATGTGCGGCGTCTGACACACCTCGTTCAGCCCGTAGCAACTCACCGTGTCGAGCCGCTGCTGGTCGGACATTAAGACGACGATATTAGGTTGCTTAGCCATGTTAGCGCTCCTCGCTACTCAAATCCAGCCACGCCATCTCCGCCTCAGTGAGCGGGTTGTCGAGGGCCTGCTCGTTGGCCGCGATCTCATCGCCGCTCATGCTGCCGACTAAGGCATAGATGTCGAGCGGATAGCTGAGCACATACGACAAGGCAATCTGCGGCACCGACAACCCCTTTTCTTCAGCCAGTACCCACGCGCGGTCGAGCCGCTTGAAGTTGTCTTCGCAGTAGTACGATTTGGGCATGGTGCCATCGAATTGGTCGCGCACTTGCTCGGCGTTGTCGCGAGTGACTTTGCCCGAGAAGAAGCCGCGCGCCACGCTCGACCAAGTAAAAAGCGGCATGTCGTGCTCGGCGTACCACGCGCGGGCGGCAGCTTGACCGGGACCGGCAATCGACAGGCAATCCTTCCACGGCTCGGCAATCTGATCCGCCAAGCTGAAGTTCGGGCTGGAAGCGGCAAAAGGCACGAGCCCGCGTTTGTCCGCGTATTCATTGGCCTCGGCCAAGCGCTCCGGCGTCCAATTCGAGCCGCCAAAGGCGTGGATGCGGCCAGCCGCGTGATGTTCGTTGAGCGCCTCGACAATGGGGCCGACCGGGACCGCTGGGTCGTCGCGGTGCAACAAGTAGAGGTCGATGTAGTCGGAGCGCAACCGCACTAGCGAGTCGGCCATGTCCGAGGCGATGTCGTACGGAGTGACGCGGTTGCGGTCCTGATTGAGATGAGCGCCCTTGCCGATGATGACGATTTCATCGCGGTTGCCCCTTTCCTCCATCCACAGCCCGAGCATGCGATCTACTTCCCCACCGCCGTAGCCGTGAGCCGAGTCATACGTGGTGATGCCGGCCTGCCAAGCGGCGTCGAGCAGGGCAAAGCCTTCTTCCTTGCGGCTGCGATTGAGCATGATCGAGCCTTGAACTATGCGCGAGATCCTTTTTTCGATGCCTTGTACGTTGCCGTATTGCACGAGTGCTTTCCTTTCTATTCCATTGGGTATTTCAAGCCGATCTGGGCGCGGATTTCGTCGAGGATCCGCATCAGCGCCACGGTTTCGTCGAGCGACATAATCGCGCTCTCGGTCAGACCTTCGCCGAGACAGCGGGCGACTTCTTGCGCCTCGTAGTTGTAGCCATTGCCCGCCAAGGGTAATTCAATGCGCTCTTCGCGGTCCCCGGCTTTGAGCGTGGCACTTTCGCCTTTCCACCACGACGGGTCAAGGGCAATCGTCCCCTCGCTGCCGACGATGCGAGCTTCGTGCGAAGTAGAAGCGCGGACAGCACAAGAGAGATTGGCGATGGCTCCGCTGCTATAGCGAAGTACAATGCCGGTTTGCTCGTCAACACCAGTTTCGCCGAGGTGCGCGGCTGAAGCGACCTGCGCTGGTTGCGACCCGAGCACCATCGCCGCGAAGGAGACGACGTAGATGCCGATGTCGAGCAAGGCACCGCCACCCAAAGCGAGGTTAAAAAGCCGGCCATCGGGATTGACGCCCGCGCGAAAACCAAAGTCAGCGCTAACCATCAGCGGCTCGCCGATAGCACCAGTGTCGAGCCAGTGGCGCACCTGCACCATAATGGGCAGGTAGCGAGACCACATGGCCTCCATTAAAAAAGTGCCATTAGCACGGGCACAGGCGACGACGGCTTCGGCTTCGGCGGCATTGATGGTAAAGGGCTTCTCGCAGAGCACGGCCTTGCCAGCTTCGAGACAGAGAATCGAATTGTCTTTGTGGAAGGGGTGAGGGGTGGCCACGTACACCGCGTCGATGTCGGGATCGGCGCTGAGGGC
>VXZF01000127.1 GCA_009845645.1 Gemmatimonadota bacterium
TGGTGCCGGTGACGTACATAAAGCGGAAGGCCGTCTCGGGAAGCTGGTAGAGCGCGCCGAAAATGGCCAAAAAGGCGGCGAGGATGACGACGATAGCTCGGGTCCAGTAGATCTCGCGCTCGCTCGACAGCCCACCCCAAGTGCCGTCTGCTTCGCGCTCGCCGCTCGACTTGGCGAGCATGGCTTTGATCGGTGATACCACGTCGCGGACGATGACGCCGCTCCAGGCCAGCAGGTAGCTGTCGTGGGTGGACATGAAGGCCGCGAACATCCCGGCCATGAGCAGGCCAGCGATGCCGATGGGCAGGATTTTGCCGAGCATTTCGGGCATGGCGTAGTGGGGGTCGAGCTCGGGGTTGCCAAAATAGGCCAGCGCCGCAATGCCCCAAAACATCGGCACCATCGCCCGCCCCATGACTGTGGCTGCGGAAATCCAGAACACGCGGCGGGCCACCTTGGGACTTTCGGCACTCAGCGGCCGCATCATTTCAGGTTGCCAGACCACGCCGACCAAGCCGACGCAGAATAAAAATAAGATCATTGAGATGCCGTAGCCGGGATTGGCTATGGGGTCAAAGCCAACGTCTCCTTTGTGGACTTGCACGGCTTGGACGAGGTTGTCCCAGCCCAGTTGCGGATGATTGAGAATGACATAGGTGCCGAAGAAAAATCCCAGCGACAGCAGCACGAACTGCGCGAAGTCCGTCAGCACCACCGAGACCATGCCACCCATCAATGTGTAAAAGACGACGATGAGCAACATGCCGATCATGACGTAGTTGACGTATTCCTTGTCGAGGCCGGTGAAGCCGACGACAAACTTGCTGCCGAGGATGGGAAAGAGTCCCATGTTGAGGGTGCCAGCGAGGGTGAGGATGATGCCGCCGAGCAGGCGCACGCCGCGCGTGTACTTGAGTTCGTAGAATTCGGGCACGGTCATCACCTGCAAATGACGCAGGCGGCTGACGATGAAGCCAGTGCGGCCGATGATCACGGTGGTAATTAGCGCCATGAGGCCAAAGACGAAGGGCACAAAGCCGTATTTAAAGCCCTCCTCGGCCATGTACATGACCGTAACCAGCCCGAGACCGGTTGAGACCATAGTGGCGACGGCCATGTGGATTTTGAGACCGCGGCCAGCGACGAGGAAGTCGGAGATGCCCTTGATGGCACCTCGCGCCAACGTGCCGGCGACGATGGTGCCGCCGACATAGACGAGGACGATGGCGTAATCGATCCAACTCAGATTCATGTGTACTCCTGTATTCCTAGTGGTGGAAAAGCGCGAACAGCCTGCCAATTTAACATTTTAGCGAGGGCATGTCACCTCGCGGACGATTGACCCCCCAAGGGGTGGTTCCTATACTTGCGCCGCGCTGCACTGCGCAAACATCAACTACTACGAGGGAATATGTTGCTACGACTTAGGCGTCTGTCGCTGCTGTTGACCGCGGCCCTGTTGTGGGCCAGTTGCGGGGGCGATGACTCGACGGTGGGGCCGGACGGCGAAGGTACTCTCACAGAAGCTACCCTAGCACAAGTCCGCGAGGTCTTCGCGGTCAATTGCACCTTTTCAGGCTGTCACAGCGGCGAGCAGCCCGCAGCCGATTTGTCGCTGGAGGGCGACTTTGCCTCTCGCATCGTCGGCGTCGATAGTGGCCAGCGGCCCGATTTCAAGCTGGTCGATCCGGGAAATCCCAATAAGTCGTACCTGCTGATAAAGGTTCGCGGCGACGACGAGATGGTCAGTCAGCAAATGCCGCCGGGCGCGCCGTTGTCCGCAGAGCAGGTAGAGATAATCCGCGCGTGGATCGCCAGCGGGGCAAAAGAATAATGCCGGTCTTTTCTCCAGCGTCTTTGACCGAAACCACCGCGTCCATTTTTGCCGCGGCTGGCATGCGCGCTGACGAGGCGCGCGTGGTTGCTGAATTGCTCGTCGAGGCCAATCTCGTCGGCCACGACTCGCACGGTGTCATCCGCATCCCCCAGTACTTGGGCCAAGTCGAAGCCGGTGACATCGTGCCAGACGCCACTGTCGAAATCGTTCACGAGGCTCCGACGCTCGCCGTTCTCGACGCGCATTGGGGCTTTGGGCAGGTGGCGATGAGTCGCGGCGTGGATATGGCTCTGGAGAAGGCTCAGGCCACGGGCATGGCCGCTATCTCCGTTCGTCAAGCCAATCACGTCGGTCGCCTCGGCAGCTACGTGGAGCGCATTGCCGAGGAGACTGCTATTGCTCTGATGTTCGTCAATGGCGCGCCGGTCTGTCGCATGGCCCCGTGGGGCGGGCGCGAAGCCCGGCACGGCACCAATCCAATCGCCATGGGGTTTCCGTCGCGCAGCGGCCCGCCGGTTGTCCTCGATATGACTACGTCGGCTGTGGCCGAGGGCAAGGTGCGGGTGCAGCGCAATCGCGGGGCCGAGGTGCCCGACGGCTGGCTGCTCGACTCCGAGGGCCAGCCGACCAACGATCCCCACACCCTATACGCCGATCCTCCCGGCACTATCCTGCCCTTGGGCGGTAGTCTCGGGCACAAGGGCTACGGTCTGAATGTGGGAGTCGAGTTGTTGGCTGGTGCGTTGGCTGGGGCTGGCTGCATAGGCCAGGATCGGCGCTTCCGCAACGGGGCGTTGCTGTTGGTGCTCGACGTGG
>VXZF01000562.1 GCA_009845645.1 Gemmatimonadota bacterium
CTAGGGTCGCTGTGCATCGCCGTGGGAGCACCGTACGGCAACATGGTCATCCGCGGCTCCTACATGTCGATTGATTTCAGTGCCGCGGGTGCCCTGTTCCTTTTCTTTTTGTTGACGGGCTTGTTCAACGCCTTGCTGACGCGCTTTGCCGTTTCTGTGGCCCTTGGACGCTGCGAGCTAATCGTCGCGTACATTATGATGCTCACGGCCTCGGCCATCCCCACGATGGGCCTCAGTGAGTACTGGCTGACTATCATCACCGGTGCCCAGTACTACGCCACCCCGGAAAACGAGTGGGCCTTGCTCATCCTGCCGCACCTTCCCGAGTGGATCGCCCCGCAGGATCCCGAAGCGATCAAGTGGTTTTACGAAGGAGCGCCGCGCACCACTGGGGTGCCCTGGGCCGCCTGGAGCGGCCCGCTGTGCTATTGGGCCATGCTGATTGTAGCCCTGTACTTGGTGATGATCTCGTCTATGGTCATTATGCGCCGCCAGTGGGTAGAGCGGGAGCGGCTAGTTTATCCGCTGGTGCAAGTGCCCCTGGCCATGGTGCAGAGCGGAGGCCGCGGAGAAGCCCTAGGCCCTTTCTTCAAAAATCCAATCATGTGGGTCGGTTTTGCCCTGCCCGTACTCGTCAGTAGCCTCAACGCCCTACACGCGTACTTCAACGTCATCCCCACCATCCAGCTCGTCTCTTCGATTCCGATCCTGCGCAACACCGTCAGCCTGATCTTCCGCCTGAGCTTTCCCATGATCGGGTTCGCCTATCTGATCAACCTCGACATCGCCTTCAGCCTGTGGTTTTTCAACACCATTGCCAAGTTGATCCGAGGAGGACTGGGAGTTTTAGGGGTTGGCAGCACTGAAAAGCTCGTTTACGGCGCTGCTAGCGAGCCGATCCTCGCCCATCAGGGACAGGGCGCGATGATCGTCCTAGTGGCCTTCGGCCTGTGGGTCGGCCGCGAGCACCTGCGCGACGTGCTGCGTAAGGCATTCCGGGGCGACAACCGCATCGACGACAGCGGCGAGATGCTCTCCTATCGGGTAGCGGTCTTAACTTGGCTCTCCGGCGTCACAGTAATGACCATCTGGCTGTGGCAGTCTGGCTTGCCGCTGTGGGCGGCCTTTTTGACCCTGATGCTGGCCATCCTTATCTTCGTCGGCCTAACTCGAGTGGTAGTAGAAGGAGGCGTGGCCGCGGCGGTCGGGCCGATGATTTCTCCAACGGTCCTGGTTTCGGCCGTAGGCTCTTCGGCGATCGGCCCGGTCGGCGTAGTCGGTCTCGCATATACATTCGTGTGGGCGGCGGATATCCGCACCTTTGTCATGGCCTCCTGCGCACACGGTCTCAAGTTGGGTGAGGGACTAGGGCCGCGGCTGCGCCCGCTTTTTTGGTACATACTGCTGGCGATTGTCGTCAGCATCGTCGGCTCGGTCGCGACGATTTTGTACCTCGCCTACGAATACGGCGGCATCAACCTCAACCCGTGGTTTTTTGGAGGTGGAACTCGTGCCCCTTTTGATTATATTACCACCAAGTTAAGCGCACCCACCGAGCCGAATATCGATGGCTGGATTCACACTTTTGTCGGCGGGGGCATCATGGCCCTGCTCATGTGGGCGCGCCAGCGGCTCTTGTGGTGGCCTCTGCATCCCATCGGCTACCCGATTGGTGCCGTATGGCTGATGGACCAGTTGTGGTTTAGCATTGCCATCGCTTGGCTCTTAAAGTTGTTGGCAATGAAATACGGCGGTCCCAGCCTTTTCCGCCGGGCACGTCCCTTCTTTTTAGGCCTGATCATAGGCCAGTTTTTCATCGCGGGGCTCTGGTTGATTATCGACTTTTTTACGGGCATGACCGACAATGTGGTCTTCTGGATCTGAGAAAGGCACTACCTATGCCTAAGTTCGCGATGCGATGGATAGCCTTCGGCTGGATTTTGGTCGGCGCAGCACCGGCTTGGACCGAAGTCGATTTTGCCGAGTTGGCGCGCACGGCCCCGGTCGAGCGCGTGCAGCAAACGATGGACACCTTTGCCGGCTTGGGGTCTAGAGTCGCCGGCTATCGAGGTGCCGACCAAGCGGCCCAGATCGTGCAGGAGCGCTTCCATGCCATTGGCCTCGACGACGTCACAGTACACGAATACGATGTCTCTATTCCGGTCGATAAGGGCGGATTTCTGCAAGTCGTTGGCAGCGACGAGCAAGTGGCAATCCACGGCCTGTGGCCCAATCTCGTCAAAACCTCGACGCTGCCCGAAGACGGGGTGACCAAGCGCTTGATCGACGCTGGCGCGGGTGAGTACGCAGACATGGACGGCAAGCAAGTCGAAGGGTCCGTGGCCCTGATGGACTTCAATTCGGGCGATGCCTGGCTCAATGCCGCCTACCTCGGGGCACAAGCTATCATCTTTATCGAGCCGGACTCCACCGTGTACTTGGAGGGCGAAAAGAAGTTCCTCACCATGCCGCTCGACCTGCCGAGGTTTTGGGTCAATCGCCAAGTCGGTCAGCGCTTGCGCCGCCAATTGGCGACCGAGGGCGAACAGACGCTCCACCTACAGTACCGCATGGATTGGGAGCGGCGTCCCGCCTGGAATATCCTCGGCACGATCCCCGGATACGATCCTTTGCTAAAAGAGGACGTGA
>VXZF01000522.1 GCA_009845645.1 Gemmatimonadota bacterium
GGCTATATCGACGCCGTGGCCGACTTCATCGGCCCGGACATCGACATTCCAGCACCGGATGTCTATACCAATCAGATGATCATGGGTTGGATGGTGGATGAGTACGGCATTATCAAGCGGCAGATCACGCCCGCGGTCATCACCGGCAAGCCCTTGACTATGGGGGGCAGTCTAGGGCGCGATACGGCGACCGCGATGGGGGCCTTTTTCACCATTGAGGCGACTTGGCCCCAGCTCGGCTTAAATGGCTCGCCGGCCGACACGACCGTGGCCGTGCAGGGCTTTGGCAATGCCGGGGCCATCATCGCCGAATTGCTCTTCAATGCTGGTTACAAGGTCGTGGCTGTAAGCGACTCTAAAGGGGGGATTTACCGGCGCGAAGGACTCGACATCCCCAGCGTGCGCCAGTTCAAGGATTCGACCCGCACCCTCAAGGCGGTGTACTGCGAGGGCAGTGTATGCAATGGCGTCGAGCACGACACCATCACCAACGAGGAATTACTCGCGCTCGACGTCGATATCCTAGCTCCAGCGGCTTTGGAAAACCAGATCACGGAGGCCAATGCCCGCGACATTAAGGCCAAGGCGGTGTACGAACTGGCCAACGGCCCCACCACGCCGGGGGCCGACGAGATCCTGCGCCAGCAGGACGTGATAGTATTTCCCGACATCTTGGTCAATGCCGGCGGCGTGACGGTGAGCTATTTCGAATGGGTGCAGAATCGCCAGGGCCTCTACTGGACCTTAGAACAGGTCAACCAGCGGCTCAAGCAGATGATGGTCGAGGAGACCGAGCGCATTTGGGCCATTGCTCAAGAGCGGAGTATCGCGCCGCGCACTGCGGCGTACGTCCACGCCTTAAACCGGATTGGCGACGCAGTTCAAGCCAAGGGCACGAAAGATTACTTCACAGATGGGCAGTGACAAAAATCGCGGGCCTGCTCCCGCCCCCGACGCCCTAGATCACGCAGCCCTAGCTTTGGAACTCTTGCAAAAACAACCCGTCCTGAGGGACAAAATTTCCTCTGGGACCCACGTGCAAGGCCGGGAAGTCCCCCGCCTGCTGACCGAAGTTCTGCGTTTCCTCCACTTGGTCGCCGCCGGCGACCAGGTTCTGACTCCCTCCCGTCCCGTCGACTTGGCTTGGCACGAATTCATCCTCTGCACCCGCATCTACGGTGCCTTCTGCTGCCGGCATTTTGGTCGCATGATCCATCACCAACCCGGGGGCATGGAGGACGAAAACAACAGCCAATTCGACCAGACCCTAGCCCTGTACCAGCGCTACTTTGGCCCGCCTCCTGCGGCCTATTGGCTGCCCGGAGCCGACTGCGGGGCCTGCCGCAGCGCCAATTCCTAGCCCGCTCACTGAGGAGGATTCCCATGTACTTCAACGGCCAACTCGCCATTGACCCCTCCCAAGAGACCTTGATAGAAAAAGTCAGACCTACCAAGGTCTTCGGCCGCATGCTCTACTACCTGACTGCGGGTGGTCTGTCCGACCGGGAAGAACAAGAGACCTTCACTGCGGTGGCCATCTTGCAACAGCTCAATATGGCCCTGCGCTCTATGGGAGTGACCAATATCGTCCGCCTGACCAAGGACCAGTACGACTTCTACTTTGACGAGCAGGGCCTAGAGGACGATCTCAAGGTCGCCATGGAACAGTTTCACATGGAGACTGACTACTACGAATCGGAATTGTTCGAGGCTCTCTATCTAGTCGTCGAGCACGCCGACCAGGAACTGACCTATCTCATTGAAATTGAGATCGACCGGCTCCACCCTCCGGACGTGTATCCCATTACTATCACCGTCAACGGCACAGCCAACGACTTTGCCCAACAGCCCGGGGAAAGCACTGACAGTTTGCGCCAGCGCATGGAGCCCGTCTTCCGAGCCCAGGACGCGTACGAACAATTCCAGCGCCGGAAAGAAGCTCATTTCAGCCACTTTATCAGCCGCCTCAACCAGGCCGTGGCCACTTATATCAAATGCGACGATGTGCGCCAGACCCTCGACACTCGCGTCATTCGCCCCCAAGAGCCAGTGGACCGGCCCGAGCAATTGCAGGAGCGGCGCACCGGGGCTGATACGCCTCCTCTCTTCCACGGCTATCACGGCTTTGACGCGTTTTTTCTCTACGCCTGGATGTGGTCGTCCATGTCATTCCACCACAATATCCACTACCACGACGTATCCGTGGTTGACGAACAGGGCCAGGCCGTATTCGATGTTGGGGCTGCGGGTTTCCACGCTGGGGAGAGCAATACCCTCAATCCAGAGACCGACTTCGAGCCTCCGCCCGCCAGCGACGTCGAATACTACGCGGACCACAGCTATCAGGACGGCCTCGATCAGACGGCCTCGGTCCAGGAAGCGGGCACCGAGTCCGGTGAAAGTACGTCGTGGCTGGATTTTGGCGGCGACAGTGGCGACAGTGGAGCGTCCTGCAGCTCGTGCAGTAGTTGCAGTTCGTGCGGTGGCATCTGAGGAGGGATTCACGCTAGCATCGCCACCTGATCTCACAGACGGTCTGCCCTTTTCAGGGTCTCGGGCACCCCCAACCACAAAGTGAGGGCCGCGGCCAGGCCAATGCCCGCGGCTGCCAATGGAGTTTCGGTCAGGCCGACCCAATCGGCGA
>VXZF01000757.1 GCA_009845645.1 Gemmatimonadota bacterium
GTCCGGGGGCTGCGCCAGTTGGGCCGGGCCGGTCTCTGCGTGGAGCCCACTTCGGCTGTGATATGGGACGGCCTGCGCCAGGCTCGGGCTGCCGGTCTGGTGGAGCCGGGTCAGCAGATTGTGGCCGTGCTTTCGGGTCACGGCCTGAAGGCGGCCCAACCCATCGGCGAGTTGTTAGCAAACGGCGACTGAATCAGTTTTATCTCCACAAATCCAAAATAAATAACAAGTTGTAAAGTCTTCCGCCGAGCGCGGGAAGCCGCCCTTAAAAAAACCTTGACTTCTCTATAACAATAGTGTATTATGTAGATAGAACACTATTACAATGAGACATAAAACCCACAACCAGAAAGGAGCGAGAAGATGCCGCTCGATTTTGATCCCACCCGCCCCATCTATTTGCAGATCATCGAGGCGGTGAAAAAGCGCACCGTCCAAGGGATCTATCAGGCCGGAGGCCCTTTGCCGTCGGTGCGGGAAATGGCCAAGGAGATGGGCGTTAATCCCAATACCATGTCTAGAGCCTACATGGAATTGGAGCGCGAAGGATTCATAACCACGCGACGCGGCGAGGGATCGTCGATAACCGAGAGCGCCAAACGCATCGACAGCGAGCGCCGCGCCCTAGCCGGGGCTGCGCGCGACCGCTTTGTCGCGGAGATCCGCGACTTGGCCCTCTCACGCGAACAAATCGACGACCTGCTGCGCGAAATTTCAGAGGAGGTGACGCTATGATAGAAGTAAGGAACTTGTGGAAGCGCTACCCCGGTGTGACGGCCTTGGGGGGCATCTCCCTAACCGTCGAAAAGGGGCAGGTGATGGGCATTCTCGGCGAAAATGGAAGCGGCAAGAGCACGCTCTTCAAAATCCTCGCCGGCGTCGCCCACGCCAGCGAAGGCAGCGCCAGCATCTCGGGCCAGCCGGTCGGCATTCAAACGCGCCGCATCACTTCGTACCTGCCCGAGGTTAGCCCGTTTTACGACTGGATGCTCGTCAGCGAGCAACTCGAATTCCTAGCCGCGTTCTTCCCGGGCTGGGACATGGACAAATCCCACGAGCTGCTCGGCCTAATGAACGTCGATAGCCACCGGAAAGTCGGCACCCTGTCCGATGGCCAGCGGGCGCGGTTGAAGGTAGTATCCGCCTTTTCGCGGCCGAGCGAGCTGGTACTCATGGACGAACCGTTGGGACGGATCGACCCGCCCTCGCGTCGGCGCATCCTGGAGACCCTGCTGAGTGAGTTTCGCGTCGGCGAGCAGACGATTCTGATATCGACCCATCTCGTCAGCGAAGTGGAAGAGCTGATAGAAGAAGTGGTCTTTCTGCGCCACGGCGAGATCGCAGTCAGCGGCAACATCGAAGAGTTGAGACAAAATCGCGGCATGTCGCTCAGCGACATTTTCGAGGAGGTGGTATCGTGAATACTTGGAAGACGCTGTACATAAAGGAAATAAAGGACAACCGCACCCTGTTCATCTTGCTGCCGTCAGTGACGGTCTTTTTGGAACTCGTCGCGGTGCTGTCTTTCGAAGATGGGCAAAGCATCCCCTCGGCCCACGCCCTGTGGAGCGTGGTTCCGTACTCGTTTGTGCTGGTCTTGCCCTTTCTGCTGATCCACTCGTTCGCCCAAGAAATAAAGGGACAGACCCATTACCTACTGCTCTCCCTGCCGGTATCGCGGGCCCAAGTTTTCGCTGCCAAGGCCGCTGCGGTGACCACGCTCGGCCTCGTCTTGTTCGCCTTGAGCACGGCCGGTCTCATCGCGGTTTTCAGTGAACTGCGAGCACTTGCACCCCTAGCGGATGTGCAGTCAATTCCGTTCACTACGATGCACATATCGGTATTTACGGGTGCGTGCTATCTGTCGGCCATGGCCCTGATGCTGGGCATGGCGGGCGGAGTCGCCGGACTCAAGTTGGTGGTGCGGCGCTTTGCTGGCCTCGCTTCGGCCGCTTTCGTCTTGGGCGTGTTGTACTGCTACTTTGGCACCCTGCCCGAGGTTTTCGGCTGGATCGATTTGCCCGACAATAGTTTGCTCTGGTCGGACTCGAACAGTGGCGTCCAGGTTAGCATGAGTCCCGAGTTCCTCAAGATCAATTTCACATTCTTCGCTCACTCCCTCATCGTCGGACTGGCGTCCATGGGAATCGGGATGTGGCTGTTTGAAAAGCGGGCCGAAGCCTAAGCAGATCGCTTGCGCTCGGCCCACGTGCGGCGCTTGCGGCGGTGCAGCGCCACATCATCGCGGTAGGCGTCGCGGTCGCGGTCCAAGCCGGTCTCGCGGTCGAGGAAGAGCGGAAAGTCGGAGGCCGGGGGTTTGGCGTTGTGATACGCGTTGGTGTAGGAACGCATGATGATGCGCTGCTCGCGATTGAGCGTCTCAAGCCAAGCGGGATCGGACTGGAGGCGGTCGGCTGGGGTGACCCAAGCCGGGCAGTAGGCGTAGAAGATATTCTTGCGCACCACGTCGCTCTCGTTGGGCTCGACGCGATGCCAGATGCTTGAGTGCATAAAGGTCATGGTGCCCTTGCGCAGGCAGACTACCCGTTCGCCCGGGATCGGCTCGTGGCTGTCGTACTCATCGACATATTGCTTGCGGTGGCTGCCGGGCAGGACCACTAGGTTGCCCATCTTGGCCC
>VXZF01000001.1 GCA_009845645.1 Gemmatimonadota bacterium
CCATGCAGGATCTCGGCTTCTGGTCCATCCAGTTCATCGGCCTGTGCCAAGCCCTTGCCCTGATTCCCGGGTGTTCGCGGTCTGGCTCAACCATCATGGGTGGGCTTTTCATGGGTCTCCAACGCGCAGATGCCGCCCGCTTCTCCTTTTTGCTAGGCCTGCCGGCCATTGGCGCCAGCGGCCTCTTGCAACTATTCGCCCTGCTCGAAGGAGGCCTAGGTGGTACCGGGCTGCTGAGTTTGGGATTGGGGATTCTCGCCGCCGCGATTAGCGGCTACCTATCCATCGGCTTCTTACTCCGCTTCCTTCAGCGCCACGGCACCTACTCGTTTGCCGCCTATCGCATCCTGCTCGGCGGCCTCATCTTCTATTCACTGTACGGTTAAATCCAACGGAGCTATCCATGTATCCCAACAACCTGAAAGCGCGTTTGCGCAGTGGCGAAATCCTCCTCGGCACCAGCCTGTCGGCTCCCACCCCACACGTGGCTGGGTTGATCATTTCCACCGGCCCCGATTTCATCTGGGCTGACACCGAACACATGCCCTTCGCCACCGAAGCGCTCGACTCAATCTTGGTGCTAATGCGGATGCGCGGCGTCGCGCCCATGGTGCGCGTCGCGTGGAACGATCCGGCGCTGATCAAGAAAGCGTATGACGCGGGCGCAGTGGCCGTGATGGTGCCGCAAGTCGATACGGCTGAAGAAGCCGCCGCCGCGGTCGAGGCCGCCCGCTACGCACCCGAAGGCCGGCGCGGTCTCTCACCCATGTGGACCCACATCGCCGGTGCTGACTGGAACGAGGTCATCAAAACCGCCAACGAGGAAACGCTCGTCGTCCTCCAACTCGAAAGCCAACGGGCCTACGACAACCTAGACGAGATCAAGCGCGTGCCTGGCATTGACGTGATTTTCGTCGGGCCATTGGACCTGTCAGCGACTGTGGGGACGATCACCGACACCGGGTCGCGGCAAGTGCAGCAAATCATGCGCGACGTGCCGCAACAGCTAGCGGACACAGGGATCGCCGTGGGCACTACGCTAATGGACGTGTCCGAGATCCAAGAAAAAATTCGCTGGGGATACCGCTTCCTCAACGTCGGCAATGCCCTCCGCTACGGCGTGCAAGTCCTCGATGGCCACCTCAAGACTCTGCGCGCCAATCCGCGCGGTGACCAGTAGGGGTGCGTGGAGATAAAAATTTGGACTCTGCCGGAAATGGTGGTATTTTAACTAGTAGTATCTACTCTTTCTAAGGAGGTGCCTTATGAAGAAGCAGATGCTAATGGCCGGCGTTGCTCTCGCGTTCGCGAGCGCGGCTTGGGCGCAATGTCCTCACGGTGCCATGGAGCTTATGGGACCGGAAGACGTAAGGGTTAGCCTTGCTAGCCCTCAGTCCCAATTCGTGCTGGTTGAGTGGGAGGAGGTCGAAGACGCGACCCGCTACGCGATCTATTTGCAGGTTTTCGACCCCGATGAGATCGAAGTCGAAGCCGGTGGAGAGATCGTTGAGCCCGCCGAAACACAGCCCAACTTTGTGCCGTGGGGCCATGTGGAAGCCATGCCTGCTCAGGGTCGGTACAGTATGGAACTTCTTCCAGAACTGCCGAATCCCGAGTCCGCGGTTTATGGCGTGTCTGCGGAGGTCCAGATGCACGGCCGCTGGGTTTCGTCGCCGATCGTGCCCGCGCGCTGGGTTGCCCCTCAGATGAGCACGGCTGTTGAGGCCGTGACTTGGGGTCAAGTCAAAGCGACAGCCGCCGAGTAGTGCGTCTGTTCCATCAGACGTACGGACCCCGCCGAGCGCACTGTTCGGCGGGGTTTTTTATTGGTGAAAGTTCATTTAACCATCCATCCTAACACCGGAGCATACTGTGGAATCATTGCTAGCCAATCCTCGGCTCAGCCGCTTTGACCCGCTTGCGCGCATTCTGTGCTACGACGATTTCGATGCAGGACTAAACGGCTGGACCGGACTGATCGGCAATTACGAAGACTCGCTCGACACCATGCTACCCGACTACCGTGACCTACGCCCCCCCATGTTGAGCAACCTGACGATGTGGGACACCGGCACGGCTGGTTCGATGGAGGGCACCTATGCCCTTAAGCTAGCTACTCGTCCGCAGGTCGGCGGCCTCTCCGTAGGCATCAAGCGGCACACCTTTCGGACGTTAGGTCGGGTGCAGTTGGAGTGCTATTTCGCGTTCAAGCCCGAAGCGTCCGAACTCAAGCTCGGCGAAATGGACATCCGCGCTTGGGGCGTGCTCTTCGACGTGCAGGACGGCAACCCCCAAGGGCGGCGCTGGATGCCTCACTTGCGCTACCTCAACGCCGAGAGCGGACAACGGCAAGGACGCTGGCAGACTAAGCCCGCCACTCGGTCGGTACAGCCCATTGGCGGCAGCGGCAAAACCGTGTCGCATTTCCACTTGGGGCCGGAGGGTTGGGAGGATGTGCCCGGCGAGCCACAGCTTTTGTGCTACAACGAAATCGCTACCAAAATGAACTGGCACTATTTGCGCATCGGCTTGGACCTCAAACGGCGAGCCTTTACCGGCTTTCAGTGCAACGACCACACCTTCGGGCCAGAGGGAATGAACTGCATTGAACTGCCGGCCATGGCCAAT
>VXZF01000405.1 GCA_009845645.1 Gemmatimonadota bacterium
AGCGCGAGTTGATCTACTTTGCGCTCTTGGATCTCAAGCGCGAGGTCGCCGAGCTAAGAGCCGCAGTCGAGCGCAATGCCTCCGTGATGCCGTCCTCTACGCCTCCCGTAGCACCAAGGGCCGTTCGACCGGTCGCGCCCGAGGAACCGATCTATCCGGTTGAGGACACCCCTTACCATCCCGCAGACTCCCAGCAATCCGCGGCAATACGCGTCCCCGAAAACGCAGCTATTGAGCCTTTGCCCTCGCTCAAAGACCGCGAGCGTGAAGCCATCGAACAGGCTCTCGACCGCGTCGGCGGCAATCGTCGGAAGGCCGCCGACATCCTCGGCATCAGCACTCGCACGCTCTACCGAAAACTGAACGAATACGACCTCCAATGAAGCACCTTCTCCGCGCCGTTAGGCGCGACAACCCCTCCACTCTGTTCAGTTGGGTGGGCAGCGCACTTATTGCCGCGTTGCTCGCGGGCGCGCGCCCGGTTGGGGCGCAAATGCCAGAGGAGAGCACGCAGCCAATCGCGGATCTAAGCAGGGCTTTCCGCCACGCCTACGAACAAGCGAAGCCCGCCGTGGTTTTAATCTCGGCGACGACCAGATCGCGGCAAAAGCGCGCATTGCCCCCCTTCCACCCGGAAATTCCCGAAGACTTTCGCGGCATAGGCTCCGGCACTATCGTCAGCGCCGATGGCTACATTCTGAGCAATTACCACGTCGTCGCCGAGGCCGACTCCATCCAAGTCACCCTCTCGGACCGCCGCATCTATCGAGCTAAGATCATCGGCTTTGATTCGCTGATTGACATCGCTCTGCTCAAGATTGAGGCGCAGGGGCTACCTACTGTGCAGTTGGCCGATTCAGACCGCTTGCAAATCGGCGATTGGGTGCTGGCCATTGGCCATCCCTTGGGCATGGGGTCAACGCTGACGCACGGCATCGTCAGTGCCCTAGGGCGCCAAGCAGGCATTTTCAACCCCAGAAGCGACGAAGAAAATCGCTACGCCATCGAAAGTTTCATCCAGACCAATGCCGTGATTAACCCCGGCAACTCCGGCGGCCCTTTACTCGATCTACAGGGCCGAGTCGTAGGAATCAATACGGCTATTTCAACGCGCACTGGTTACTACATCGGCTATGGGCTAGCCGTGCCGATCAACCTAGCGCGCGAGGTAGTGGAAGATCTGTTGGTCCACGGACGGATCGTACGCGGCTACTTAGGCGTGTCCATGGAATCTGAGATGACCCCAGAGCTAATCCGCGAACACAGCCTTGACATGGAACGGCCACGAGGCGTTTACCTCAGAGATGTGCAGCCCAACAGCCCGGCCGCGCGCGGAGGTTTGCTCGACGGGGACGTCGTCCTGTCGCTCGATGGCACCGAGGTAAATCACTTCAACCACCTGCAGACGCTGATCTACGGTCGCGACCCAGGCGAAACGGTCAGCCTGCAAATCATGCGCCAGAATCAAATCCACCACGTCGCCGTGGTGCTCGGCGAGCGCGAAGAGGATCGGCTCCTTTCCCAAGGCCATCAGCGGCTAGCAAAGCTAGGGATTTCAGTTGAAACCTTGCCCTCCGAGTTGGCCGCCGAGTTGGGCTTTATCGGCGAGTTGGCGGCTGAGTTGGGATTTGCACAAGGCGAGGGGCCGGTGGTAGTAGTTGAAGTAGATCCAGAGGGGCTGGCCGCGGATAAAGGGATTCAAGTGCGAGATGTGATTACCGAGGTGGATCAGGAACGCGTTACTTCGTTGGAGCAATTTGTGCGCTTTGTTTCCGAACTGGAGGAGGGGCAGTCTGCGTTCTTCTGGTTTTGGCGGCCCGATACCGGAATTGAGGTTCGGGCACTGAGGATTCCGGAGTAAAACCGTGACGCCCGACCTAAAAGAGGCCGATGCCTTGCTGATGATCGGCAGCAGCGAACGCTGCGCTAATCTGTTCTACGCCACCCGTTTCCGCGCTCCCGATTCCTTCGTCTTTTTGTGGACCCCCAGCGAAAAAGTCATGCTCGCCAACAACCTCGAGATCGACCGGGCGCGCGACCAAGCTAGCGTCGATCAGGTATTGTCTTATACCCAGTACGAGAAGCAGGCCAAGGAAAGGGGCCAAGAACATCCCAATAGCAAAGACGTCTTGTTGGAACTTTTGCGCGACCTCGGCTTGGCGAAGCTGCAAGTGCCCGCTGATTTTCCCCTTGGTACGGCCGATTTTCTGCGGGGGGAAGGCATCGAACTGGCCATTGCGGCCGAGCCGCTCTTTCCCCAGCGCAACATCAAGGACGCCACAGAGATCGAGAGTGTGCGCCGGGCGATGCGGGCCGCCGAAGCGGGCATGGAAACGGCAATTGAAGGGCTGCGAGCCGCCGATGTGCGCGACGGCGTGCTCTTCCTCAACGGCGACGTACTCACTTCCGAGCGCTTGCGGCGCATGGTGCATCAGACGCTCATGGACTGCGACAGCATTGGCGAACACACCATCATCGCCGGCGGCGACCAAGGCTGCGACCCACACCAAGTGGGCTTCGGGCCTTTGCGCGCAGGCAAGACCATCATCATCGACATCTTTCCACGCGATGAGGCGAGCGGCTACTACGGAGACCTGACGCGGACCTTCTGTAAGGGACCAGCCTCCAAGCCGATGCAACACCTGTACGAAACCGTGCTGAAGGCTCAACAATTGGGCTTAGACCACATCCGTCCGGGTGCCGAAGGCCACCTTATTCACGAAGCAATCCAGCAATTTTTCAGCGATGCCGACTACGAGACGGGAAAGAAAGACGGCTATATGCAGGGCTACATCCACAGCACGGGACACGGGCTAGGTCTGGAGATCCACGAGGGGCCGAGGATCGGTCCGCGCGGCGATGTGCTTGAGTCGGGGCATGTCGTGACGATGGAGCCGGGACTCTACTACCGAGGCTTGGGGGGCGTGCGGGTCGAAGATACGGTAGTCGTTTGCGCCGACGGCTACGAGAACCTATGCGGCCTGCCCAAGGTACTCGAAGTGTGAATGTAGCCCTTTACGCCAACGGGTGTACTCGTTGACAAGAAAGGGAAATTGAGCAGATTTACTCTTATGAGACGGCACAAATTCACCCTTGGCTCCCTAGTCATTGCTGCGGGTCTAATCTACCTTTTTGTCGCTGGCGTTCAGCAGTCGACGGCGACTCACATGACCCTGCAAACTCTGATGGAGGGAGCTACAGACGACAGCCAGCGCATCCAACTAGGCGGCAGCACCGTGGTGCCCGGTTCGATTGAATGGGACCGGTATCGCTCGCGCCCCGAATTTGTGATTACCGACGGGCAACACACGCTGAGGGTGCGCTACGTCGGACACGCCGTGCTACCCGATACCTTCAAAGACGAAGCACTGGTAGTTCTCGAAGGCGAATACGATGCAGCCGATCAGGTCTTTGCCGCTGAGATCGTCTTTGCCAAATGCCCCTCCAAATACGAGGGACAAAGCTATGAAGGCCACGTGCAGGCGATGAATAGCCCGAAGGGCTAGCCCGCACGCCTTTTGGCTTTTCCCGATTCTTTATGGTTGATATCGGCTATTTTGCCTTGTGCCTCGCGCTACTAGCGTCCGGCTATGGAGCTCTGGCGTCGGCCTTGGGGGCGAGGCGTGGCCACTTGGGTCTGGTGCGCTCGGGCGAAAATGGGGTCTTGGCGACCTGTGGCCTGCTGACGCTGGCAATTCTCGCGCTGTGGCACGCTATCCTCTCCCATGACTTCCAAGTCGAGTACGTGGCCGAAAACAGCAACCGCGCCATGCCTTTGTTCTATTTGATAACGGCGCTGTGGGGCGGTCAGAACGGGTCGCTGTTGTTTTGGGGCTGGATCTTATCCCTCTACTCGGCGGGCTTGGCCGCACTCTACCGCCAGCGCTATCGCGAATTGATGCCCTACGCGATAGCGACCCTATCTCTTACTAGCTTCTTCTTTTGCATCGTGCACCTCTTTGCCGCTGACCCGTTCCAGCGCCTGCCCTTCACGCCAGAAGACGGCCGCGGGCTCAACCCGATTCTACAACATCCCGTTATGGCCATTCATCCGCCGATGCTTTACTTGGGCATGGTGGGCATGGTCGTGCCCTTTGCTTTTGCCATCGCCGCGCTCTTGACCGGCAAGTTGGACGCTACTTGGCTCCGCGCTGCACGCCGCTGGATGCTCATTCCTTGGACCTTTCTCGGCTTCGGCCTCCTGCTAGGCGGCAAATGGGCTTATGTCGAACTGGGGTGGGGTGGATATTGGGCGTGGGATCCGGTGGAGAACTCTTCGCTGATGCCTTGGCTGGTCGCCACCGCGTTTCTGCACTCGATCATGATTCAAGAACGCAAGGGCATGCTCAAGGTATGGAATGTGGCCCTGGCGATCCTCACGTACGCGCTGTGCCTCTTCGGCACCTTTATGACCCGTAGTGGCATCATCTCCTCGGTTCACGCCTTTGCCCAATCCAATATCGGGCCTTTTTTTGGCACGTTTCTCGTCCTGACGCTGGTTTTTTCCTTTGGGCTTTTGTGGCTGCGGCTACCCTTGCTCAAGGCCGAAAACCGCTTGGAATCTTTTGCCTCGCGCGAGACGGCTTTCTTGCTCAACAACTGGGTTCTCTTGGGAATGCTCTTCGCCGTGTTCTGGGGCACGGTTTTCCCGCTGGTCTCCGAGGCATTGACCGACGAGCAGATCACGGTCGGACCTCCTTTTTTTAACCAAGTCACGATTCCCATCGGCCTAGTGCTTCTGTTGTTGACAGGTGCTGGTCCGCTCTTTGCTTGGCGTCGCACCTCCAGCGAGAGTCTGCGCAAAAATTTCATTCGCCCGGTGACGGCAGGCGCACTTTCTTGCGGGGTCTTTTTTGTTGTTGGCATACGCGATCCCTATGTGGTGCTGTCATTCGGGCTATGCGTCTTCGTACTCGTCGCGCTTGGTTCCGAATTCCACGCTGGGGCGCGGGCGCGGAGGCACAGTACGGGCGAGTCCTATCCGGTGGCATTGTATCGCCTATGCGCCAAAAACCGACGGCGTTATGGCGGGTACTTGACCCATCTAGGGCTGGTATTGCTCTTTGCTGGCTTTACTGGCAAAGCCTTTACCCAAGAAGCCGAAATCGTCCTCGACCAAGGGGCTTCGCGTCAAGTCGGCGAATACCGGCTTACCTTCGCGTCGCTGGCCTTTGCCGAAAACGCCAATCACAGCACTACCGCTGCGGCCTTGGCTCTGCACCGCGACGATCAATTCCTCGGCACGCTGCTGCCAGAGCGCCGCTACTATCCGTCTTTTGATCAAGGTACTACGGAAGTCTCCATTTACTCGACTTGGCGCGAGGACTTCTATGTAATTTTGGTGGGCTCCGCTGAAGACCAAAGCGCCAAATTCCAAATCTATATCAACCCGCTAATCAACTTCGTGTGGCTCGGTGCGGTTGTCCTAGTGATCGGCGCCCTGTGGGCGATGTGGCCCACGCCGCGAGACCGGCGGCTAGCGCGGATTGATCGCGAGACCGCAATGGCTTCGGCCATCGCACGGAAACCTCGTATGTACGTGCCCGTGCTCGCTGCATTGGCGCTGGGCTTCTCGCCGGTAGGGGCGGCGACAACGGCGGAAATCAAGGCTGTGGCTGAGGAGTTGGTCTGTCTCTGCGGCAATTGCCCTCGGGAATCCTTAGCCACTTGTCTTTGTACGGACTTCGCGGTCCCCGAACGCGAGGCGATTGGCTCAGCCCTAGACCAAGGCCAGACCCGACAGCAGATCATCGACGGCTATGTAGCGCGTTTTGGCCCGATGGTCTTAGCCACTCCGCCACACGAGGGCTTTAACTTGCTCGCTTGGGTCGCGCCCTTTTTAGCTCTTTTGTTTGGCGTTGCCCTGGTACGCACCCTGCTAGTTCGCTGGAAGGACCAAGGCCAAGCGCCTCTACCGTCCAAGCCCCAGCCGGCCAACCGCAGCCAAGACGCGGAGCGCTTGAGACGCGAATTGGATCGCTACGACGAAGGCTAGTTCGGCCAAACCGATGCGGGCCTACAGAGGCTATATATAATGAACGTGATAGAACTTTTACCCATATTGTGTTCTATCGCGCTGCTGTTGGGACTGTTGCTCTATCTGGCACATCCCCTCCTAACGAACGGGCGGACGGGCGCAGCGAGTGGATCGACGCGACAGCTTTTTGAGCGCAAGGAGCAGCTTTTGGGCGAGATCGTCGAACTGGAGCTTGACCGCGAGCTTGGGAAAGTATCCGCAGAGGATTTTCAGCGCCTCTTCGCCGAGTTGGAGGCCAAGACGCTGGCAGTTATCGGCGAGTTGGATCGGCTCAACGGCGCGAGCAGCGATCAATTCGAACGACGCATAGAAGAGGAGGTCGCGGCCTTGCGCCAAAAAACCGCCGTTCCTCATTGCCACGGCTGTGGGGCCTTGCGGCGCGAGGGCGATCGGTTCTGTCCGCAATGCGGCGCTTCGCTAGTGGAATCTGGCTGAGCTATGGTTCTGCGCTCGCTTTGTGTTGCAATCGTCCTTTGCGCTTCTGATCTGTGGGGTGCGGCGATCAACGGTTATGTACTCAACCCTTTCACCCAAGCGCGAATTCCGGGTATTCCCGTGGCCTTCTACGTCCGCCAAGACGGAGAGATTCTCGAGATGCTGCGCAAGGAGACCGACGCCGAGGGGCGCTTCTCTTTTGCTGGCCCTTTTCTACAGAGCGGACTCTCCTTCGGGCTAGCGGCCTTCTACGACGACATCCCCTACTTTTCTTCGACTCTTGAGGCCGGTGCGCAACAACAGGTCATCCTTGAAGTGTACGAAAAAACCGATGATCCCTCCGGAATCCGCATCGGTACTCATCACCTCTTTTTCGCGCTACGCGAGAACGCGATTGAGTGCATCCAACTCCTGCAAATTCACAACACCCGCGAGCGCACGTACGCAGGCCGTGGTGACGGACGCGAGCGGCAAGTGACTGAGCTTGTCTTGCCAATGGGCATCTTCAATCTCCAAAGCCACTCGGGGCTGCTCCACCAAGCCGGAGAAGGTCGTTTCTTCGACAACCAGCCCCTGCCTCCGGGCCGCTCGCAACGGAGTCTTTCTTTTAATCTCGACGCGCGCAACTTCGCCAGCCCCTATGTGCATCAGGTGATATATCCGACCGACCGCTTGGAGGTTTTTCTCGACCCACCTTCCACAGAGATCAAACCGCCTTTTATCGACCTAGGTATCGTTGAACAGCACGGACGCCAGTACCGGAAAGTGACTATGGAAAACCTACAGCCAAGTCAGCAGGTGGCGATTCCCTTACCTTTCGCCCCCTCGCTGCGTTGGTCGCTCAAATGGGTCGCACTGGCTGGCGCATTCCTCGCCGGTGGTGTCGCGCTGGCATTGAGCCGCCAACACCCAAGCACCGATCGCGCACACGCGCTAAAACAGCGGCAGCATCTCATTGAGGAACTCGCTCGGCTCGACGACTCTTTTGCCGACCGGCCCGAAGATCCGCATTACATGGACCAGCGGGCGCTGCTGATGCGCGAAGCGGTTGCCCTGGCTCAAGCGCTTGACGTGTGATGAGTGGAGACGACGCCATCGTCCTAGCGGGCGCTGCTAAACGCTTCGGTACCCACACTGCCCTGCATCCCATCGATCTGGTCATCCCGCGCGGGCAAGCGGCGCTGCTCGTTGGTGCCAATGGCGCGGGCAAGAGTACCCTATTGCGGCTGGTGGCTGGCCTCTGCCGACCTTCGGCGGGGAGCGTGAAAATCAACGGTCGCGATCCCCAACGCACCCCCGAGGTACGGGCAGAGATCGGCCTGCTCTCGCATCAGACCTTGCTCTACGACGAACTGACGGCGAGAGAGAACTTGCGCTTCTTCGCCCAACTCTATGGCTTGGACAATCCAGACGAACTGCTCGCTGCGGCCTTAGCGGCTGTTGGTCTGTGCTTTCCGTCGCCAGTATTGGCGACGCACGAGCGGCTCAACCAGCGCGTGGGTTCGTTCTCCCGCGGTATGAAGCAGCGTCTGGCCATTGCCCGTGCCATCCTGCATGGCCCTTCTATCCTCTTGCTTGACGAGCCGTTTACCGGCCTCGACACCAGTGCCTGCGCTGCATTACACCGCCTCTTGCGCCGCTTTCGGCAAGAAGGACGCACCTGCATCTTGGTAACGCATCGCCTCGACGAGGCCGAGGGCCTAGTGGATCGCCTGCTGGTGATTGAACGTGGTCAACGGCGCTTGGACCAAGTCCTGACGGAAGATTCTAACCAACTGCGCACGCTCTGCGCGCCTTATCTCGACGCCAACCCATGAGCTTTTTAGGGCGAGCGCTGGCGATACTGCGCAAGGATCTGAAGGCCGAGTGGCGCACGAAGGCTCGTCTCAGCCCGATGGTGTTCTTTATACTATTGATGTTGCTGGTATTCAACTTTTCCTTCGATTTAGGTGGGGCCGCTCTGCGCGAGATTGGACCTGGGACCTTGTGGTCTTCCTATGTCTTCGCCAGCCTGCTGAGTTTGGGCCGCTCTTTTGCTGATGAACGCGACAACAACGCGCTCGACGCGCTGCTGTTAGCGCCGGGGGACTGCGGAGCCATCTATCTAGGTAAAATGCTGGGTAATTTTGTTTTTCTTTTGGCAATCGAACTTCTAAGTTTGCCCTTTTTTGCGCTCTTTTTTAACCTGTCTCTAGGCTTTTTCTTGCTCCCCTTGTTAGCTGTCTTCGTCTTGGGATCAGCTTGTATGGCATCAGCGGGCACGCTCTTTGCGGCATTGTCGAACAATATGCGTTTGCGCGAACTAATGCTGCCCCTTTTGCTCTTGCCCATGATCTTGCCGGCGTTGATCTCCAGCGTGGAAGCCACAGGGCTAGTGCTGGCCAATGAGTGTTGCGAGAAGCTCTTCCCGCATCTGCAAATGTTGGGAGTGTACGCGGTAGTTTTCACCGTGCTCTCGCTAATGCTCTTTGAATACGCAATCGAGGAATGATGCGGTCGGTCCCATTCTCCTGTTTGGTTTTCGCAGTCATGCTCGTCGCCTTGGGCGCGATTTTTCTGTGGGTCCCTACTGAAAAAGAAATGGGAATCGTTCAGCGAATCTTCTATTTTCACGTGCCGGCGGCGTTTTCTTCGTTTCTGGCCTTTTTTTTAGTATTCGTCGGTAGTATACAGTATCTGCGCACTCGCGAGGACAAGTGGGATCGCCTAGCGCTATGCTCTGCCGAACTGGGCGTGATCTTTGCGTTGATCGTGCTGATCACTGGGCCCTTGTGGGCCAAACCAATCTGGGGGGTTTACTGGCGGTGGGAGCCGCGCCTGACCTCCATGCTGATTACTTTCACCATCTACGTGGCCTACCTAATGGTGCGGGGATATGGGGCTAACTCCGCTCCGGTACAGCGCATCAGTGCTGTGCTGGGCATTCTCGCCTTCGCCAACGTTCCTTTGGTGTACTATGCTGTCGATCTGTGGGCCGCCGACCAACAGCTACACCCGCCGCGCAACGTAGAACTTGAGCCGACGATGCAATATACCAAGTGGATCTGCTGCGCGGCTTTCTTCCTGCTGCTCTTTCGCCTCATAGCGCAACGCATGGAGCTAGCCCGCATTGAAAAAGCCGTGGCGCTCCTGCGGCAAAAACTAATCGACGAAACGTAAGAGACTATCTATGGACAATCTCCACTACTTATTTGCTGCCTTCGCGGCCGTGTGGATCGTGCTTTTTGCCTATTTGGCGCACCTAAACCGGCGCACTGGGGAACTAGGTCGCCAGCTCGCGGAGCTTGAGTTGAAGCTGAAAAACAAAGAGGGAGATTTACCGGATGAGTAAGAGGCGCGAGATAGTTGACACCCGCTTTTACGTCTTATTATATTTCACACATCTATTGGCAGACGCCTATTAAATTGTAGTATACCGCTATGGTTCTGATGGAAGTCAAGGGGGTCTTAAGCAGCAAATCTCTATCTTTATATCCTGAAGTAGTACTCAAAGAAGTCGATGGCAACTATTATCTGCGCATTGTCATCGGCCGCTTTGAGGCAGCAGCCATTTCCACAGCCCACAGCAAGCGGCAACCCGCACGCCCCATTAGCTACGATCTAGCCCATCAGATTCTCGTCCACGTTGATGCTCGGGTAGTCCGGGTCGAAATTACGGACTTTAACTCACGCGAAAGAACGTACTACGCTGATATTCACCTCGTTGACGACGAGGGCAAAATTTATACATTCGACGCACGTCCCAGCGATGCCATTGCCCTAGCCTTGCGCTTTAGCGCACCGATCTACGCTGCCGTCAAAGTGCTCAAAGACGTGGGATGCGTTCGTTCTGACGACGATGAATGGGTTACGGCTGAAGTTAATGCCATCACCAAATCCGTGGTCGCACCGCGGGAAGAACACCCGACCATCGCCACATCAGCCGTCAATCAGCTAGAACAACTCAAAAGACGCCTGCACCAAGCGGTTGCCGAAGAAATCTACGAGGAGGCGGCGCGGCTTCGCGACGAGATTAGTCGCCTCAATGGGGATGACTAATGAGTACTACCTCTTTAGTCGAGATGACCGTGGTCAAGGTTAGCCCCTACTTGCGCGAGGACAGGCCCTTGGTATGGTTGAGCGAGAAGAACGGTAACCTCCCGCGGCTCCTGCCCATTCCCATCGGCGAATTTGAAGCGGCCGCCATTAGGATGCGGCTGGAAAACGATGGATCCATACGCCCAATTTCTTACGACTTGCTCGCTTCTATGGTCAATTCCCTTGCGATACGCGTGCACCAAGTTGTCATCCACAACGTGCGCCGCTCCATTTACTACGCGAGAGTCGTTATTGAAAAGAATCACACGATAAAAGACATTGACGCACGTCCCAGCGATGCCATCGCCTTGGCCTTGCGCACGGGTTCGCCAATCTACGTTGCTCCTGCGTTGCTTGACGAGGTGGGCTTGGAGCCTTTGGAAACCGACTTGGATGTTGAACACACCCTGAACCGCTTCTACGAGTTTGAAGCGCAGATTTCCACGTCGCTCAATGCAAAAGCTGACTCGGCCAAGATCCGCTCACCGAAGCGGAGCGCCGAAGCGGCCAACACTCAACGCCCGCCGAAGGAAGAGAAAGACGAACTCAGCCTACTTCAGCATCGGCTACAGCAGGCCGTCATATGCGAAGAATACGAAGAAGCTGCTCGTCTGCGCGACGCCATCGAATTACTCGTTAGTAAAGCCAAGCGCTGAAGCCCAACCTAGGTGGACGCAAGACAGCAACCTCCACCAAGTAGCTGAAATTGCTCAAAGTACTGATCCGCGTGCTGCACACTATAGCCCTACAACTATTTGTTTGCCTCGCCCTTCTTTACGGCTGTGCTAGCGAAGACATAGATCAACGCTTCGCCCACCCGGCCCAGACCTTCCAGACCTATAAGCGCGCGCTAGAAAACAGCGACTTTGACCTGCTTTGGGAATGTTTCAGTTCTTCGCAAGTAGAGGGGGAGGATCGTCAGAGCTTTGTCGAACGGTGGCGGCAAAAGACGCCGGCCGAGATCAAGGCTCAACTGCGGCGAGAAATCGCCGAAGAGCGCATCATCAACGAGCGCATTGGTTACTTACTCTTCGATTCCTCTACGCTAGGCGATGAGCGCGCATCGCCATTCTTTTATTTCCTTCGCGATTCCAGTGGTTGGAAAATTACCTCCCATCTAGACAGCACCTTCCACCAAGAGTTAGAGCAAGCCATTGAGCGCGGCGAGTACAAACTGCCCGACTTCTAACTCTTTCCTTCCCATTAACTCTTTTCTCATCTAGGCGGTTCTAAGTTCCAAGTCCCTATAATGCCCATTATCATATCCCACTGCTTGTCGTCCATCGCCTCTACCAGAGCGAGCAGGCGTAACACATCGCGCTCCTTCTGTTTCTTGCGCGCCCGAGCAACGGCCTCTAACCACGGTTGGTCCCCGAGCAGAGCCAAAATTTCTGGCTTCGATAGTATCCCCAAGAGGGCTGGGTCCAACGGCTCTTCGCTAGACAGGAGCTTGTTGACGACCGGGTCTGACAACGAGCGCATCATCTTGCCATAGAGCGCACGTCCTTCCTCCGAACTCGCCTTGGCCTCGTAAGCAGCAATCAACACTCTATTAGAGTCGAGTTCCAGAACCTCGGCCAACTTGAGACACACTTCGTCGGAAGGGACCTTCTCCCCTTTCTCAATTTGTCCTATATAGGTTGCCCATACGCCCTTGGGCCTTCGCGCCGTCACGAGTTGTTCGGCCAATCCCTGCTGGCTCAGGTCGGCTTGTTTTCGGGCCTCCTTAATCATTTCTGCAAACTGCATTTGCGATCCCTCTGAATTATTTTCAACCATCATCTCTGTCAAAGATATGCACACACTTGTAAGTGTGCAAGACTCCGTTGTTATTTTCTTTGGGTCCGTTTTTCCGCTTGACAACACAATCTAGCGTGTGTATTTTTGTTTCTAAATAGAGTGTGGCGGTCCGCTAGCGTGGCTAGAATCTTGATACGCGAAGCTCGGATTTCCCTTTTCGGGTCGTTGAGATCTTCAAAACTACCTCCCCACACCGCCTCGTTTGAGGATCTCATTTGCGTTTCAAGATTACACCTTCCGGCCGCCATACTCTTTATTTTATAAGCAGCCCATTTTTAGATGGGCTGCTTTTTTATTTTTAGCCTTTACGCCGATTCCTTTATACACCATGCGTATCTGTATGGTCGCCTTCACCGACCTGAATTTCGACTATCGCATCTACCGAGAGGCTACCTCGCTGCGCCGCGCTGGTCACCAAGTCGTCATTGTCGCCTCCTCTTTCAACTCAGCCCCTCTCAAAGGATGGGACGATTTTGAAATCTATCCGATTCCGCTAGATCGGAGCCGCTCGCTGCGCCGCCTCTATCCTTTGTTTTGGCAACGGGCCTATCCCCTGCTCATCGATACCCAGCCGAATGCTTATCACGCACACGATTTAGACTCTCTCTGGCCATCAGTGCGAGCTGCACAGCGATTAAATCTGCCCATCGTCTATGACGCACACGAATTTTGGACCGAGCAGTCCTCACTGGTCAACCGGCCGCTGATGCGGTCCTGCTGGCGTTTGCTGGAGCAGCGGCTGATAAGACGGGTAGATCGCGTCATAACCGTCAGCGGGTCTATCGCCCAATCGCTCAGGGAGCGTTACCGCCTTGACGAGGTCGTCGTTCTGCGCAATTTGCCGCTATTCCGCCATAAGGTCCAAGGTAACCTGATACGCGAAACGCTGGACCTGCCCGATGATCGCCCCGTTGTTCTCTACCAAGGAGGATTTCTCACCGAAAATGGCTTGCGCGAGCAAATTGAGGCCGTCGCGGAGCTTGCCGCCGCCCTAGTTCTGATTGGGGATGGGCCGAGTGAACAGGCCCTGCGGAACCAAGTTCGCTCTGCGGGCCTAGAGGACCGAGTCTATTTTATTCCCCGGGTGCCCTTTTACCAACTTCACAATTATACTTGCTCGGCCGACTTGGGGCTGTGTCTGATCAAAGGCACGGGCAAGAGCTTCTACTACTCTCTGCCCAACAAGCTGTTCGAGTATATGATGGCCGGGCTACCGGTCTTAGCCAGCAACTTTCCTGAAATGGAGCGCATCGTCCGCGAAACGCGTACCGGAACTACGGTCGACCCAACCAATATAGCAGCCATTCGAGAGCAGATCGCCGCTTTTTTGAACAATGCAGAGATGCGAGAGGCATGTGCGGAGGCGAGTTTGCAGGCAGCACGGCGTTATAACTGGGAACGAGAAGCCGCTCAACTCACCCAGCTTTACGAAACCTTAGCATGAGCGCCCCACTGACGCTTAGCGTCGTAATACCGACATATGACGAGTCTGAGCGCCTCGAAGCAGCACTTAAAAGCCTGTCGCAGCAAAATTACCCCCACGAAGCGACCCAAATCATCGTAGTGGACGATGCCTCCCCCCATTTGGACGCCGAGCGGCTGCATGCGGCGATCGCGCCGTTAGAGTTGCAGCTACTTCGCAACGAACAGAATCAGGGACGCGCTCGGGCGCGCAACGCCGCGCTGCGGGTTGCCAGCGGCGATATCGTCGTCTTTCTCGACAGCGACATGACCGTCGGCACCAATTTTCTCCGCGCTCATGCCCAACGGCATCAAAACCACGCGGAAGCCGTTTTTGTCGGCAACGTCCGCTTTGCCAGTGAAATTCCCGCTACATCCCTGACTCGCTATCTCGAAGGGAGGGGGGTCCATAGGGTCGATGCGGATAAGACCATACCTTTCAAGTGCTTCGTCACCGGCAACTCCTCGGTTCGCCGGTCATCCCTGTTGCGCGTGGGCTTTTTCGACGAAGACCTCACGGCTTATGGCGGCGAAGATCTAGAATTAGGATACCGCCTCCACTTGGCAGGTATTCCGCTTTACTATGCCCCTGAAGCCCTGTCGCACCACAATCACTTGCGTTCCTTGGAGCCGCTTTGCCGTCTGATGCAGACCTACGGCAACAAGTCAATCCCGATCCTTTTAAACAAGCATCCCGAATTAGATGCCGTACTCCGGTTGGACTTTATCAGGGCCGCGGCTTTTTCTCCTCGGCGGCTTGCGCTCCAGCTAGCCTTGTTGCCGCCGATTCACTACCCAATTCGCTGGGTGACCCGCTCGCTTGTGAAAACTTATGTCCCGGATCTGTTTTTTAGCTACTTGTTCTGGTCCAGTCGCACGCGGGGTTATATGCGTGCTCTAAACGAATAAAGAATAACGACTTATATTATAGCCTTATGAGTACGCACTATCCCCGCTTCTCCCAAGTTCTCCGCGTAGCGCTACCTGCGCTCCTGCTGGCCCACTTCATAGTTTGGCCCATCGTCGGCCTCTTATCCCTACATGCTGGTATTATTGCCGCCGAATGTACCCTCTTGTGGTTTGTTGCTCTTTATATTCGCCGTCATCGCCTAATTGCCGAAGACCTGCTTCTGTTCAACGCCACACCGGCTGCGTCCCTGTTGCTGACAATTCCGGCGACTATTTGCTGTAGCCTCGTAATCGCCGAACTCGACTTGTATATGGCCTATCTTCTCGGCCTGATAGACCTGTCCATGCCGCTGTCTTTTCAGAAAAACCTGCTGGAGATTCAGATTGTCCGCGGACTAGCGGAGATCCCGAAGGGA
>VXZF01000096.1 GCA_009845645.1 Gemmatimonadota bacterium
TTCAAAAGCGGCATCACCATCGCCGCTTCCCTGCACGGGCTGGCGGCAGTTCCCCACGGCGAGGTCTTTGAGTACTGCATGGCCGAGTCGCCCTTGCGCCACGACCTGACGCACGAAAAATTCGCGGTCGTCGATGGCTACGTTCACGTACCGGAGGGACCGGGATTGGGCGTGACCATTAATGAAGAAATAGTGGAACAATACCTAGTTTCGTAAGGAGCCACTCCATGAAAGCTTCCCGTCGGTTTGCATCATTTTCTACCTCCTTTGACCTCGATGCTTTGCTGCGTCCCCAACGTCGGAGTTTGTGGTACAGTGTGGCTTTGTCAGCGGTCTTGCTTGCTGCACTAGTGCTGCTTGATCCTTTTGGACGCGCTGTGCCGAGCGCGCCTCATCCGCCGACCGTCAAGTACATCAAGCGTCAGCCGCGCCCAACTAAGCCGTTGTCTGTGCGTAAAATTCCACAGCCTAAGCAACAGCCGATGATCCGCAAGAGGCAATCCACGCCGATCCGCACAGACCCCGTCCATTTGACTACAAACGTCACTACAGAAGCTCCCATGAAGCAGGGCTCTATACCGGGTGCCCTGTCTCTTGTCAGCCTACCCCACAGCAGTACACCGCGTCCGCTAGATGCCAAGCGACAACTAGGAGCCAGTCACCTCTTCGGAGAACGCGCAATAGGAATCACCCGCCAATCCGAAAACAAAATTGATCTCGCCTTGGAGATGCTAGACGTAAATAGTCTAGACACTGGCCAGCATCAGGCCGTCGTCATCCAAGACCCCGACGATCCGAAAGCACTTAAGGGATTTATCAAGTTGCCTCTTGTGGTACCGAGAACAGTGCTGGATAGGCTAGGGAGAGTTCCAACTAGGAATATTGAAGCGTTGGCCGATGGGATCAATGAATACACTAACTTGCGGGCAGAAGTCTTCGGACCGATCTCGTTTGATGACGATCGCATATTTAAATTTCCCTTACTCATCGGTTCTATATACAGTGGCTTAAGCCTGAATGAGCTTGAAGAAGCCAACCAGTTCCAGTACCTGATTCAGGGGGGATTCATTATGGGAGGCATTGGTGATGCGGAAAAAGGTCTTTCCCGAGTATTGGTGAACGGAGGCTTGGTAGAAAGGAAAGACTTCCGGTCGGATATATTGCCAGAGGATCACCCCATTTACAACGCTTTTTTTAATATCGGTCTCCAATCATACTTCTTGGAACGTCATCCAGACCCGTCTATAGCATGTTACATTACTAAGGGCCTAAAAGGACATTTTATAAAGAATCGGCTCGTCTATGTAAATCCCTTGGACCCTTCTCATTGGGCTTATGATAAAGCCGAGTTGATGCTCGCCATCAATGTAATGGTCTATGCGTTGGCCCAAGAAGGCTCCTTGGCTCAGCGCCTGACCCAAGACTTGGTGGCTAAGCGCGATGATCAATGAAGAGATAGTAGAAAAATACCTAGCGAATTAACCCAAAGGGTTTCCCATCATGCCCGATCAACCCATGCTCATTATAGACGGCCACCTCGACCTGGCCTTCAACGCCCTGCACCACCGTCGCGACCTCACCCAAGACGTCCACGTCCTGCGCGAGCGCGAAGACCCCAAACCTCTAGGCCCTTCCCACCCCGATTCGCTGCGCGACAGAAAGCGCCTCGAAAGCACCTCGCGAGGCACGGCCACCGTATCCCTGCCGCAGATGCGCCAAGGCTGCGTCGGCATCGCGCTCTCGACCATCATGTGCCGAGTGCAGATGCCCACCGGCCTCCTCGACGACGGCATGAGAACCCAAGAAGCGGCCCACTCCGTCGGCCAATCGCATCTTCACTATTACAAAGCGCTAGAGCGCGAGGGCCAACTGCGCTTCATCCGCGACGCAAACGATCTCGACGCGGCCATTGCCGCTTGGCAAAATCCCGATTCAACGACTCCGATCGGCCTGATACTGAGCATGGAAAGCGCCGATCCTATCTTAGACCCAGAGCAAGTAAGCTGGTGGTGGGAGCAGGGCTTGCGCTCGATGGGGCTGACGCATTTTGGTGCCAATACCTACGGCCACGGCACTGGCACTCGCGGCGGGCTATACGCCGATGCCTATCCCCTACTCGACGCACTCGCCGCAACGAATATCGCCCTCGACCTAACCCACGCCTCGGACTTGGTCTTCTGGCAGCTTTTAGACTACTGGTCAGGGCCGGTCCACGCCAGTCACTGCAATTGCCGCGCCCTCGTCCCCGGCCAGCGCCACCTCAGCGACGAGATGATCCAAGCCATCGCCGAGCGCGGCGGCGTCATCGGCGCGGTCTTCGCCGAATTCATGCTCAATCCCGAGATCACCTTCGACGACCCGGCGACCTATCCGCAAACCGCCCGCCGCTCCATGTCGGCTGTCGTCGATCACATAGACCACATCTGCCAACTCGTCGGCAACTGCGATCACGTCGCCATCGGCTCCGACCTAGACGGCGGCTTTGGGCGCGAAATGGCACCCATTGATTACGACACCATTGCCGACCTACAGCGCTTTCTCGACATCCTCGAGCGGCGGGGCTACTCGACCAACGACATTGCGGCCATAGCCCACGGCAACCTCGCACGCTTCTTCCGCCAAGC
>VXZF01000321.1 GCA_009845645.1 Gemmatimonadota bacterium
AGATATTCCAGTGCGAAGTTGGTTACAGGAATTGCGGCAAACAGACAAACGGGTTTATGCCAAGTGCGTCGTACGCATCCGCCTGTTGGCCCAACTCGGCCACAAACTCCGCCGTCCACTGGCTGACTATCTGGAAGAAGACATCTACGAACTGCGCATCCGCCGCGGTCGGGTCAACTATCGCATTCTCTACTTTTTTCATGGTCAAAACATAGCGATCTTGGCTCATGGGCTGGTCAAAGAAGACGTGATTCCCCAGGCAGACCTGACGCGGGCGATCAAACGGAAAGAAGCTTTCCTGAAAGACCCAGAGAATCACACCTACAAGGAGAGTATTTCTCATGTCTAAGACGCGAGATGCAACCCAGATTCTCGACCGGATGACGGGCGACGATGAGGAAATGCGGCAGCTGATTGCCGAGGAAACCCTTAACGCCGAAGTGGCTCGTTTGATCTACGAAGCGCGGACAGTAGCAGGGCTAACTCAAGCCGAATTGGCCGAGCGAATCGGCACCAAGCAACCAGTGATCGCACGCTTGGAAGATGCCGATTACGAAGGACATTCGCTCTCTATGCTTCAGCGCATCGCCCTTGCATTGAACCAGCGCATCGAACTCCATTTCGTTCCTCTTGAGAAGACCTCAGAAGCGGCATAGGTATCTAGCGGAGCAGCTTCTAAGCTTCTAGGATATTCCACGGGTTGAGGGATCGGCCTAGCCTGCTGGCTAAGAGATCAAAGTCCTTCTTGCGCAGGACGCGCGTCGTGGGCAGCACGGTTATAGTCAAGGCGTGGATATATCGCATTGACTGTCATTCAGCGATGAAGTTCATTAAAATGATACGGTTGAATACGAGTTCATTTCGCAGAGCGACCAAAAACTGAGAGCTTGCCTTGAGCAAAGCCGAAGGGAGCGCCACCATGTCCGACTACACTTCCTATAAAGCTGATTACGACCGCGACGGCTTCGTCCTCGTGCGCAACTTCCTACCCCCCGACGAACTCAAAGACCTAACGGCCCAGGTTGACCGCTACGTCCGCGAAGTGGTGCCGACCCTGCCCGATCAGGCCGCCTTCTACCAAGACAAGGCCCGGCCCGAAACCCTGAAACAACTACAGCACATGGGCAAATACGACGCCTTCTTCTCCGAGTACCGCGACCAACCGCGCTGGAAGGCCCTAGCCGAGACCCTCATCGGCGAAGCCGCGCAGGTGAGCCAGCCCGAGTGGTTCAACAAGCCGCCGCAGACCGAACACCCCACGCCACCGCATCAGGACAATTTCTACTTCAACCTCACGCCGCCCAACGTCGCCTCCATTTGGCTGGCCCTCGATCCGGTTGACGAGGAAAACGGCTGCCTGCGCTACAGCCCTGGCTCGCACCGCAAGGGCATCCGGCCGCACAACCGCACTGCGGTCTTAGGTTTTTCGCAGGGCATTGTCGATTACGGCCCCCAAGACCAAGCCAACGAAGTCGCGGTGCACTTGCAGCCCGGCGACGCGGTTGTCCACCACGGCGAAGTCATCCACCGGGCCGACCCCAATCGCTCGTCGCAGCGCCACCGCCGCGCTTTTGCCATGGTCTTCGAAGGCGTCAGTTGCAAGATCGATGAGGAAGGCCGGCGGAGGTACCAAGAGTCCCTGCAAAGCCAGCACCAGAAGATGGGGCTGGAGACTTCTTCCACATAATGCGCGTGCTGATCACCGGCGGCGCGGGTTTCTTGGGATCGCATCTGAGCGACCTACTGCTGGAAAAAGGTTGCGAAATCATCTGCATGGACAACTTCCTCACGGGCCGGCCCGAGAACATCGCCCATCTGCTCGGCCACTCGCGATTCCAGTTTGTTCAATACGATGTGACCAACTACATCCACGTAGATGGTCCGCTCGACTTCATCTTGCACCTCGCCAGCCCAGCTAGCCCGGCCGACTTTGAGCGGTTGGGGATCAACATCCTCAAGGTCGGCGCGTTGGGCACGCACAAAACCTTGGGATTGGCCGTGGCCAAGCAGGCCAAGTTCCTGCTGGCCTCCACGTCGGAAGTCTATGGCGACCCCTTGGTGCATCCCCAGTCCGAAGAGTACCTCGGCAACGTCAACCCCATTGGCATCCGCGGCGTGTACGACGAGGCCAAGCGCTTTGCCGAGGCCATGACCATGGCGTACCACCGCATGCACGGCACGGATGTGCGCATTGCGCGCATATTCAATACGTATGGCGAGCGCATGCGCCAAGACGATGGCCGGGCCGTGCCCAATTTCATCATCCAAGCCCTCAAGGGCCGCGATCTGACTGTCTATGGCGACGGCCAGCAAACGCGCAGCATCTGCCATTACAGCGACCTGATTGCTGGCCTCTACAAGCTCATGCTGTCCGACGTGACCACCCCGGTCAATCTCGGCAATCCCAGTGAAATCACCATGCTAGATTTGGCCCACAAGATCATCGCCATGACGGAATCCAAGAGCTGCATCGCCTTCGGCGAGCTGCCGCAGGACGACCCCCGTGTGCGCCTGCCCGACATTGCCAAGGCCCGCTCCCTACTCGGCTGGACGCCTCGCGTGGGGCCGGACGAGGGGTTGGGCCGGACGATTGCATGGTTCAAACGAGAATTGGAGAAATA
>VXZF01000275.1 GCA_009845645.1 Gemmatimonadota bacterium
TGACCATTGAATATCGCGGCGTGGGGCTGCTCGGCCACGTGTACACCCGCCCCGAGGACCGCCGCCAAGGCGCTGCCATGCAACTGATGGCCTGTCTCATGGAGCACTTTAGGCAGCGCGGCGGCCAAGCCCTGTTCTTGGGCACGGGCTACGATACGCCGCCCTATCACATTTATCGGGTCAACGGCTTTGCCGGGGTCGAGCCTGAAAGCGGTTATATGGACTATTACAGCACCTCGCAGGACGAATTCGATAGGGCTTATTTCGCGCCGGGTTCCACGGCTATAGAACCGGTTGGCTGGCTGCACTGGCCTGTTTCGATTCCTCTGTTTTTGGGTGCTTTTCCCGGTGTCGTGCGCGGCGCTGGTTTGGGTGTGTGGGGTCGCCGCTCCACTGAGGGGCCTTTGCTGCCCTTGCTGGAGGATTGCTTGGAACGCGACGCAAGCGGTCTTCCGCCTCGCGCGCTAGCTCTGGTGCAACAGGAGACCCGCGCCGTGGTGGGTTGGGTCATGTGGTCCGACCATCCGCTGTGGCCCGATGCCTGTTTGGTTGACTTGTATTGCCATCCGGCTTTTTGGGATGAGGGGGCCGCCTTGCTTCAGTCCCTAGAGGTACCGGAGAGCCACACGTGCTTGGCCTATTGTGACGCTGGTCTGCAACCCAAAGCTGCCGCTCTGACTGCGGCTGGCTTCCGTTGCGGCGCTACCTTAAACCAGCGGGTCGCTGCTGACCGGGCACAGACGGGTTGGGTGGATGTCGAGGTGTGGGAAAACAAGGGGAGTTTTCAAGCCGACGGATCGGTGGTGCGCTGATGATACTCTATTTGTCGGGTCGGGATACGGATGATTTGCTGATGGTGTTGGAAGGGGTGGCGGGCGTGGTGTTCAAACGGAGCGACGAGCGAAAGAAGCGAAAGTATTTTGAAAAGGGGGCGCGCAAGGATTCGATGGGCGAGGTTTCGGCGAAGGTTTTTCTCGGCAGCGGCGTCGAGGCGAAGGCGCGAGCGGCGGTGCGGGAGATCGTGGTTGAGGGCGTGCGGTCGAAGCAGGTTGCGGTTGTAATAAAAGGCGAGGGGAATGCGGAGATCGCGTTGGCCGGGCCGAATCCTGACGAGGGGCAATTACAGGCGTTGGCCGATCGGTTAATGTAGGATGGGCTCCTATTTTCGCCTGTGGCGAATAACAAACCCAAACGTGCTACACTAAAGTCGCCGCCGACCCAGCCAAAACAGCTTGGGCCGACGGCGACAGAATATACGATACCGAGTAGCGCTACTCTCCCTCCAGTTTTTCCCCCTCCTCCGGATAGAGCACCACCCGCACATAGCGGTCCATGTTGAAATACTTCTGCGCTGACTGCTGCACTACATCCACCGTCAGCGAATTGACCAACGCTGGATACTGAATCAGCAGCCGCGGATCAACCCCGTTGAAGTCGAGCGTCTCCAGAGCCCCGACCCAGAAGCTGTTCTCCTTGAGATCGGTCTCGCGCTGGCGCTTGCGCATTTCCTTGACTTTATCAACGTAGAGATCGGTGGTGCCGACGGTTTTTAGGCTGTCGATCTGCTCAAAGATTACCTGCGTCAGTTCCTCGACGCGGTCGGGATCGCTGCCGAAGGAGATGGAGATGCGGTACTCCTCGTCCGGGTAGTGCGAGCCGCTGCTGTTGACCCATACCCCATAGGTGCCGCCCAAGTCCTCGCGCAATACCTCGCGCAGCTTGATTTCCAGCACGGAGGTCATGGACCTCAGTTCGAGATTGTTTTTCCAGCCGTCGTATTCAAAGGGGCCGGTAAAAATCATCTGCGATCGGCTCTTGGGTTCAATGCCGCGATAGACTGCCTTGTCGATCGCGCCCTCCGGGGCCTCGATGCCGACGTCGCGCCAAGTCTCCTCCCGTCCCGTGGTCGGCAAGCCGCCCAAATAAGTGCGCACCAACGGCTCTATGCCTTCGAGAGTGAAGTTGCCGACGAAGAAAAACGAGAAGTCGCTGGCGTCGGCAAAGCGATCCTGGTACACGGCCATAGACGTGGCCAAGTCCATCTCGTCGAGCAACTCCAGCGACCAAGGACGCGCCCGGTGGTGGTACTGCGCCATGGTGACCGCAATGGTGTCGCTGAAAGCCGTTTCTGGACGCGCACTGCGATTTTGAATAGAGCCCCGCATGAGCGTCTGATAGGCTTGGAAGGCCGTGCTGTCCTGTCGCGGCGCGGTGAAGAAGGCGTAGATCAGCTCGAACATGGTCTGGATATCTTCGGGCGAGGCCGAGCCAGAAACGCCCTCCCGCAAGCTGCTGATCCACGGCGATACCCGCACCACTTTGCCGGCCAGTTTCTTCTCCAGTTCGATCTTGTTAAACGGCCCCACGCCGCCTTCGCTCACCACCGAAGTCGCAGTAGAGGCTGCCATGTAGTCGGCGTCGGGGACCAGCGAGTGCCCGCCGGGGCTATAGGCCCGGAAGAGGATCTCATCGTTTTTGAAATCCGTCGGCTTCAAGCACACCCGGATGCCGTTGGAGAGCGTCCACCAAGTCACGCCGATCTCGGGGATTTCGCTGCGTTCGACGATGTCAGCCGGGGCTGGCACTTGCGCCACGAGCGGCTCGTCGGATACCTCGTCGGCGTACGGCGCGATCTCCTGCTGCGCCGCCTTGGCGAAGATCGCCAGCAGATCTTGCTCGGTGGGAACGGCAATACCCTCTTGCTCAGGTGCCTCCACGGTGATTACCCGGTTTTTTTCGCTCGTCCACTCGCTGGCCAGTGCATTGATTTCCTCTAGTGCAATGCTAGGGACCAGTGCTTGGTAGAGTTCGTACTCCTTGGCGATGCCGGGGATGGCCTCGTCGGTCAGTAGGTGGCGCACGTATTCGGAGGCAAAACCGCTCGACTGCTGCTTGTCGCGCTCGCGGTAGGACTGCTCCATGCTGCGCAGCATTTCCTTTTTCTCGCGCGCTAGCTCGGAGGCGGTAAAGCCGTGTTCTCGCACTCTCGCTGCTTCAATCAGTAGAGCCTCAAGCCCAGCGTCGAAACCGTTGTTTTGCACCGCAGCGCCGAGGATGAAAAACTCCTTAGAGCGCAACCAACGCCCTTGGCCCGAGTAAGCCCCTAAAAAGGGCGGCTCGGGTAGCTTGGTCAGTTCGTGCAGGCGCTGGTTTAACATCTGGTGGTATAGGGCCTCAATGAGTGAGCGGCGATAAGTGCTCACCGTCCCTTGGGGCCGCACGTCCCTCTTGTAGTAGATGCTGACGCTATTGTAGGTGGCCTCTGGGTCGGTGGTAATGGCAAAGAGCGTCTCCTCGTGGTCGGGTACGGGGAACACTGTGCGTTCGGGGGAACTTTCTGCTGTGGGGATGCGTGCAAAATACTTCTCCACCAGCGCCTCTACCTCTACTGGCTCAATGTCGCCGACGGCCACAAAACCCATCAGATCGGGCCGATACCAAGTGCGGTAAAAGCGGCGCAGGTCCTCGTGATGAAAGGTGTCGAGCACGGCCTTCTGGCCGATGACCAGGCGCACGGCGTAGCGCGAATCCTTCAGGAGAATGGGTGCTTGCTTGTCGAACATGCGCTGCTGGGCACCGCGCCGCAGCCGCCACTCTTCGATGACTACGCCCCGTTCCTTGTCGATCTCCTCAGCCTCAAAGCTGATCTGGTGCGCCCAGTCCTCCAAAATTTGGAAGGCCGTTTCCACCACTTCGGTGCTGTCGGTGGGCACGGTCAGCATGTACACGGTCTCGTCGAAGCTGGTGTAGGCATTGAGATCCGGCCCAAAGCGCATGCCGATCAGCTCCAGATAGTCCACCAACTCCTGCTTGGCGAAGTTTTTGGTGCCATTGAAGGCCATGTGCTCGACAAAGTGCGCCAGCCCCTGTTGGTTTTCGTCCTCCAGCACCGAGCCGGCATCGACTACCAACCGCAGCTCGACTCGGTTCTCGGGCTTTTGGTTTTGGCGGATGACGTAGCGCAGGCCGTTGTCTAGCTGGCCGACAGTCACCAGCGAATCAATGGGCAGCTTCGGATCCTCTAACTTCTCGGTCGCCTCCTCCTTCGCCGCCTGTTGCACGGTCGTCGGAGACGTGCTGACGCAGGCGTATAGTAGCACTGGCAGCACAACGAACAGCAGTAAAACTCGTCTCATGGTGGACTCCTGTATTTGGGAAGGGAAAATGGGAAATCTAACCACTGGCAAACGCCGCACTCGCTTCGGCAATGGAGCCAAACGCGCCGTCAGCCACAGCGGCACACAGCGCGGCACCGACGGCGGCCTCTTCGCCGTGCGACCCCATGTGCAGCGGCATAGCGAACTCCGCTTCCAACGCCGCTCGCAGCACGGGATTCAGCTTAATGCCGTTACCCGCGCCAACCAGCTTGGAGCGCGCGCCGCCGCCTAGACGGATGGCCTCGCGATACGAATCGGCCAACTCGACGGCCATGCCTTCCAGCAGTGCGCGCGTTAGGTGGCCAGCAGTCAGCGTTGCAGCGGTTAGCTCGCGGAAGGCGGCTTTGGCGCGTGGCCTGCTACGCGACCCGGAAAACAGCGGGTCGGCGCGCACGCCCTCGGCACCGGCTGGCACGTCGGCCGCTAATGATACGAGCCGCTCGTAGAGGGCCTCGCTGTCGGGTTGGACATCGGCGAGGGCATAGATGGCGTCGGCGAAGAAATCGCGCAGCGTCCTGAACGTGCGCCCGCCGACGGCCCCCACACCGGCCAGCAGATAGCCGCGCTGGATGTAAGGACGCAGTTCGAGCGAGCCGCGCGGCAGTGGGGCTTCGATATGCAGCGCGGCTTGTCCGCCAGTACCGACGTTGACGGCCACGGTGTTGGCGTAATCGGCGACCGTGCCGGCAAAGCTGCATTGGTGATCACCGGACGCCACGGCGACGGGCAGGCCCGCTGGTACGCCGAGCTTTTGGGCCATTGCTGTGGTTAGGGAACCGGCCATGGTACAGGATTCGACCAGATCGGGGAACAGCGACTGGTCTAGGCCGAGATCGGCGATAAGCTCGTCTGCCCAAGCTTGTTTGGTCACGTCATAGACGCCCCAGCCGAGCGCGTCTGTGGGATCGACCACTGGCCGTTTGCCCACTAGGCGCGACACCACAAATTCAGGGGCCGTGGTCCCGCTGACGCCGCTGGGAAGCTGATTGTTGGCTTGCAGCCAAAACAGGTGCGGCGCGGCGTGGCCAGCCACGAGAGGGCAGCCAGTATTGGCAAAGGCGGGCATTTCTCCCTCGGTGGTGATGGAACCTCCTTGCTGGGCCATGGCGTCTAAGTAGGTGTGCTGCTGGCCAGGTAGGGGTTCTTGGGCGCGTTGGTCCTGCCAGGAGAAATAAGGGCCTACGGCATTGAGCGCGGCGTCGAGAAGCTGAAGGCCCTGCTGTTGTCCAGTGACGCCGATGGCTGCTGGGCGGGCGTTGGTGCGGGCTACGAGCGCGGTGGCGTTTTCAATAGCCAGCTCGGTCATTGCGTCGAGATCCCACTCCGAGCGGCCGATGCGCTTATCCGTCGCGGAGGTCACTTCGGACGAATTGGCCGCACTGGCTGTGCCGACGACGGCATTGGTGTCGAGGTCAATGACGATGGCGACAACGGTAGTAGAGCCGATGTCTAGCGCGAGGTAGTGAGTTGACATGGAACTAACTCAAGCGCGACCAGTCGAAGACCACGCCGAGGTATTCCTCTTTATTGGCGGTAAGTCCCTCGTACATCTGTTGGCAGTCTGCCGGGGACGCTAGATGGGAGATCAGGGGTTCGACGACGAGCTGGCCGCTGGCGATCCACGCGGCGATCTGGCGGTAATTAGCGTCGAGATCGCGGCAGCGCTCGGTGGCGTGCTGCGGCCAGCGCCACTCGAGAGCGCCGATCATGCGGATCGCCTCTAGGTGGATGCGCAGCAGCATGGGCGTCACATCGAAGTGGGCCGGGGCACGCGGGCTGCCGAGGAGGATGAGTTCGCCGTGGCGGGCAACGCACATCGCGGTCTGGGCAATGACTTCGCTGATGCCAATGGCCTCAACGCCGATGCGGGCACCAGCGCCGCCGGTCCAGTCGCGCACCGCTTCTTCTAGATCGTCGCGGCCGGGATTGACGGTGCGCTCAATGCCACAGGCGCGCGCTTGCTGTAGGCGCAGCTCGGACAAATCTGCGAGCATGACGGCGGCACCGGCCAAGCGGAAGAGTTGGGCGGCGAAGTTGCCCACGAGGCCGCCGCCGACCACGAGTACTGTGTCTCCGGGCTGGACGCTAGAAGAGCGCAAAGCGGAGATGCTGACACCGGCCATGCGCGTGAACACGAGATGCTGGCCAAGAGCTTCGCGCGATACGGGCAGCGCCATGCGCTGCGCATCTGTCTTGACGATGGAAGCGTGGCGGGCAAAGGACAGGACGCGGTCGTCCGGTTGTACGCCGGAGACCGCGTCGCCGACTTTGAGCACTTGGCCGAGGTTGCCGTAGCCAGTGCCTCGTGGATACTGACCGGCGTCGCCGAAAGGCATCTGCTTGACGAGGCCGGTAAAGCCCGCGCCTTCGGTGCCGGCGCTGACGACGGAGTATTCGGTCTCTATTAATACTTCATGGGGGTGCAGGTGGTCGTCGAGATCGGTTCGAGTGACCTCAATGCGCCCCGGCTCGACGACGGTGAGTTCATGAGTTAGCACAGCGAGTAGTCCTCCTTAAATGGGCCATATTGGCAGCAAGCAGAGGAAATATAAAGGACGTTTAGAGAAGTGGCGTCAAGCCACACAAAAGGAATAAAACTGCTTGACGAAAAAAGCCGACCTCTCTATTATTGGCGAACCTGCTTGCGGGTACAAGGAGTTTATTGTGCCAAAGAAGTAAGTGGAGTTCAATGGGGATTTGGTAGCTGTGGATTGGGATGGATGTGCTTACTGGAGCAGATATTATGGCATTGCAGAGTTAAGATAAGCGAGAAGACTTAGAGTATAAAAATTGTAAATTTATTGTAACGTTTGTACTGCTGCTCTCTGTTATGTCGCTTCTAACGATTAATCATTCATAATTGAATGATACTACACTTTGGCATATAAGCAAATTTGTTCCACAAGATATAGTGGATCAAATTGTCAACTGAAAAGATATATTTATGGGTTGTATTAAAAGTAACAAAGTTACATCTATAGGGCTAGCGAGTTTAGGAACTTATGTTCAGTTGCTAGACGCAAGCGGAAGATGCAAAGGAGTAGCTACCCTTTTATGATATTGCCCAGTGAGCTGACAATCTACTAAAAACCTCTACGGCGCAATATTTAACCTATCAGCGCCGTTTTTTATTCCAGGCTAAAACACTACTGAGGCCCGTTGAGCGGGCCGATTTGGAAAGGAGGCGCGTCGTGTTATTTCGCACTCGAACGCTTCTTCCTATAGGACTTATTGCCATTTCTACGTTTGTCCAATGCAGCCAACCGGCGGCACCGGAGTTGCCCAAGTACATCGGCGACCTGACGGTATTGCAATCCCACGGCAAGTTGCGCGTTATCGTCCCCCCAGAGCCGATTGCCCATATACCCAAGCAGGCGGAGCCGGTGACGATTGACTACGACCTCGCCCGCAACTTGGCCGAGGAGCTCAAGTTGGAGCTAATGCTGGTAAAGGCCGAAAATTATGCCCAGATGGTCCAGAAGTTGATGGAAGGCGAAGGCGATATCGTCGCTGCGAGCCTGACGATTACAGCAGCGCGGCAGGAGCAAGTAGCGTTTTCCGTGCCGTATCTCTACGTGGATGAATATCTGATCACTTCAGCCAGCGACAGCCTGCCGACGACGATTGAGGGCTTGGCCGGAATGACAATCGGCGTCCGGCGCTCTAGCTCGCACTACGAGACTCTATTGGATATTCAGCAACAGGTGCCGTTGTTGCAGATTCACACTGCACCGGAGAAGCTCGGCCTCGAGCACCTGCTCGATGGCATCGTCCGCGGCGAATACCAAGCGACCGTATCCGACGAGCACTTGTGGCGAGGGGTGGAAAGCTACTACGACAACATGGTTACGCCGCTAAGGGTGGCCGAAAACCGTCCGATTGCCCTGATGATGCGGCCCGACGATGTACAGCTCAAGACCAGGGTCGATGAATACCTGCTCGCCCAGCAGTTTACGCGCCAGTCCCAGCAGGCTTTCACCGACGATTTGCCCGGCTTAAAAGAGCGTCGGCGGTTGCGCATGATCACCCGCAATAATGCGCTGACCTATTTTATCCACCGCGGCCGACAAGTGGGCTTTGAGTACGAGCTTATCAAGGAATTTGCCGACCGGCACGACCTGCGGCTCGATATCGTCATTCCGGAAAGCCACGCCGATCTGCTGGCGTATTTGCGCGAAGGCAAAGGCGACGTCGTGGCTGCGGCGATGACCATTACCGAGGAGCGACGGGCGCAGACGTCGTTTACCCTGCCTTATAACGAAGTAGATGAGCTGGTGGTCGTGCGCGCTGAGGAGGATTCGATTGCCAGCCTCGCGGACTTGGCCGGGCGCACGATCCACGTGCGCCCAAGCTCTTCTTTTTACACCACCCTAACGTCCCTCGCCGATTCCATAGAGGGTTTGCAGATCGCGTCACTGCCCGACTCCATCGAGACCGAAGACATCTTGGCCGGCGTCGAGGAGGGACGCTACGACATTACCCTGTGCGACTCCAACCTGCTCGACGTGGAACTCGCCTATGGACGCCGGCTCAAGGCGGCTTTCAGTATCAAGCTGACGTCCTTGGGATGGGCGGTGCGCGAGGACAATCCAGTCTTGCTGGCGGCGCTCAATCAGTACGTAAAAGAAGAAAAAGGCGGCTTGTTTTTTAACATGATGAAAAAGCGATACTTCGAAAACAAGCGCACCATCGCCAAGGCGAAAGATTCGCTGCGGGTCGATTTGAGCGGCCGCCTGTCGCCCTATGATGAGCTGGTAAAAAAGTACGCCCGCCAGTACGGGCAAGATTGGCGATTGATTACCGCGCAGATGTACCAAGAATCCAAATTTGATCCCCAGGCCACTAGCTGGGTCGGTGCGCGCGGGCTGATGCAGATCATGCCAGTCACCGGGCGCGAGTTGGGATTTACCGATCTGCACGACCCCGAAGAGAATATCCACGCGGGGGTGAAGTACATGTCTCAACTGGTCAACCGCTTTGACTCGAATATACCCATCGAGGAACGGACGCGTCTTGCGTTGGCCGCTTACAATGTCGGGTACGGGCACGTGCTCGATGCACGTCGCTTAGCCCGCGAAAAGGGGTGGAATCCCGACAAGTGGTTTGGCCACGTGGAGCAGGCGATGCGCCTGCTTGCCAAGCCGGTGTATCACAAACGGGCGCGCTACGGCTTCTGTCGCTGCGGCCAGCCCGTGCACTACGTGGGCAACATTCAGAATATGTACGACGCCTATGTCGGGATGCTGACTATGGCGAGGGCGTCGGGTCAAGAGCGCCTCTGAGTTAGTGGGCTGGCCACTTGGCCTTGCAGAAACTTCACCCGCGTCCAAACACCTTCGCCGGCATATAGGTAGCCAGTTCCGGCACAAACCATAGCCCCGCTAACAGTAGCACCTGAATCGCGATAAAGGGCACGACTCCCCGGTAGATCTGCGGCGTGCTGATCTCAGGAGGGGCGACGCCGCGCAAGTAAAAGAGCGAGAAACCAAACGGGGGCGTGAGAAAAGAGGTCTGCAAGTTCAGGGCGATCATCACGCCCAACCACACCGGATCCAAGCCCATCGTCAAGAGAATCGGGCCAACGATGGGGACGACGACGAAGATGATCTCGAAGAAGTCGAGAAAAAAGCCGAGCAAAAACATCACGGCCATCACCAGGGCGAAAGAGCCGAGCACGCCGCCGGTCGCCTCATGGGTCAGAAAGGACTCGACTGCTTCGTCCCCTCCGTAGCCGCGAAAGACCAGCGAAAACACGCTCGCGCCGATGAGGATGATAAAGACCATGGCGTTGATCTCGGTGGTGGTGCGCATGACTTCTTTGAGCGTGGTGCGGTTGAAATGTCCTTTGGCCAGCGACAAGAGCATGGCACCGACCGCGCCGACCGAAGCCGCCTCGGTTGGCGTGGCCACTCCGAAGAGGATAGAGCCGAGTACCCCGCAGATGAGGACTAAGGGCGGCACGAGGGCCGCGCCGAGGCGGCGGAGGAAGGCCGCACTGAGAATTTGCGCGCGCTCCTCGTCTGGCACGGCTGGCACGGTAGCTGGCTTGAGGAGGCCGAGGCCGATTATATAGAGGATGTAGAGGCCCATCAGCACGACGCCGGGCACGAGCGCGCCCATAAAGAGGTCGCCAACTGACACGGAGACCGGGGCGAAATTGCCCATTTTGAGTTGGGCCTGCTGGTACGCCGAGGAGACCACGTCGCCGAGGATGACCAGCACGATGCTGGGCGGGATGATCTGGCCCAGCGTCCCCGAAGCGCAGATGATGCCAGTGGAAACCGCTGGAGAATACGCGCGTTTGAGCATGGCCGGCAGCGAAATGAGTCCCATGGTGACTACCGTCGCGCCGACGATGCCGGTGGAGGCCGCCAACAGGCCGCCGACGAGGCAAACCGAAATCCCCAGTCCCCCGCCCAAGCTGCCGCAGAGCTGGGCCATGGTTTCGAGTAGGTCCTCGGCGATTTTCGAGCGCTCTAGCACGACCCCCATAAAGACGAATAGCGGCACGGCCATCAGGGTCTCGTTGGACATGATGCCGTAGATGCGGGCCGGCAAAGCCGAGAGAAAGGCCGAGTCAAAGTCGCCGGTGAGGACGCCGAGGCCGGCAAAGCCAAGGGCCGTACCCGCGAGGCAAAAGGCCACTGGGAAGCCGGATAGCAGCACCGCGAAGGTGCAGAGGAACATGGCTAGCGGCGCGAATTCACTCATTGGGTGCGGAGGGTTTGCACGCTGTGGTGAATGATGGCTAGGGCCTGCAAAAACAGCAGCACAAAGCACAGGGGAATGGCGGTTTTGAGCAGATAGACTGCCTCTAGGCCGCCGCCGTCTTGGGAGCCTTCGAGCACGGCCCAAGAGTTGGCGACAAAGGGCAGCGACTGGTAGAACAGTACCGCACAGCAGGGGATCAGCAGCAGCGCGCTGCCCAAGAGATTGACTAGGGCCTTGCGCCGGACGTCCATGGGCCGGTAGAGGATATCGACGCGGACGTGCTCGTCGCGCGAGAGAGTGTAACTGGCTGCGAGGAGGAAGGTAAAGGCGTGCATGTACAGGGCTATTTCCTGCATCCAGACCCAGCCGCGTTCAAAGAGGTAGCGCAAGATTACGACGGTAAAGGTCACCAAGACCATGCCCAGCGTCAGCCAAGGCACGGTGTGGACGATGAAGCGGTTGAGGCGTTCCATGCGGGCGCTAGCCAAACGTCAGGGCGCGAGCCTGGGTATAGGCTTCCTCGGAGATGCGCGTGTACGCGATGGAGTTTTTGCGGAAGGCGTCAAACGAGCTATAGACCCGGCTGGAAAAGGGGTCTTGGCCCGCGATCTCGGCTACTACTTCGGCGGACACTTTGCCGATTTGCGCTAGGAGTTCGTTGGAAAAGCGCCGGAGCTGGACGCCGTGTTCGTCGACGAGCGTCTTGAGGGCTTGGCTGTTGCGCGCGGTGAACTCGCTGAGCATGTCGTCGTTGGCCGCTTGGCAGGCGTACTCGACGACGGCTTGGAGGTCTGTAGGGAGGGCTTCTAGGGCTTGTTTGTTGACCATGCACTCTAGCGCGGTCCCCGGCTCGTGCCAGCCCGGCCAGTAGTAGTATTGGGCGGCTTGGTGCAGCCCAAAGGCGAGATCGTTGTACGGGCCAACCCATTCAGTGGCGTCGATGGCACCGGTCTTGAGGGCTTGGAAAATCTCGCCACCGGGCAGGGCTTTGACCGTGACTTCGAGGCGGCGCAGGACCTCGCCGCCCAAGCCCGGCATCCGCATGACCAAGCCGGAGAAGTCGGCTAGGGTATTGATTTCCCGGTTGAACCAGCCGCCCATCTGCACGCCCGTGTTGCCGACGGGAAAGGCCCGGAGGTTGAAGTCGGCGTAGAGTTCGTCCCACAGACTCTGGCCGCCGCCATAGCGCAGCCAGCCGTTGATCTCGGCCGCGTTTAGCCCAAAGGGAACAGCCGAGAAAAACTGGGTCGCCTCGTGTTTGCCCTTCCAGTAGTAAGCGGCTCCGTGGCCCATCTCGGCGGTGCCGCCGGAGACCGCGTCGAAGACGCCAGAGGCTGGTACTAACTCACCCGCGCCGTACACCTTGACGTGCAGGCGTCCATCGGACAGAGCATCAATGCTGCGGGCGAGATTGTTGGCTCCGGTGCCCAAGGCCGGAAAGTCCTTGGGCCACGTGGTGACCATCTTCCATTTAAAGTGCTGTTGGGATTGGACCGCAGGGGCCGCTTGCTGTTCGGCTTGGCCACAGGCGGCCAAGCTGCCGGCTGCAACGAGCGGAGCGCTTTGCAGGAAGGAGCGGCGCGAGCGTGGTGCGGAATGTTGCATGGAACCTCAGCTTTTGTTGATCAGGTGACAGGAGCCGTCGTCTTGGCCGACGATCACCAGATGAGTCATTGCGAGGAAAAGGCCGTTTTCCACGACTCCGGGCAGGGCGTTGAGCCAGTGCTCGATGGCGCGGGCGTCGTCGATCCCCTCGGGAAAGCGAGCGTCGATGATGTAGTTGCCGTTGTCGGTGACAAACGGGGTGTCTGGTGCCTGCAAGCGCAAGACTGGGACGAGGCCCCGCTCTTCGAGATGCCGTGCGATGAGGGGATGAGACCAAGGGACGACCTCGACCGGTAGCGGAGCCTTGGTGCCGAGCTGATCGACCAGCTTGGATGGATCGGCGACAATGATTTGGTGAGCGGTGATGGAGGCGACGATTTTCTCGCGCAGGAGCGCGCCGCCTAGACCCTTGATTAAGTCGAGGCCGGGATCGACCTCGTCAGCCCCGTCAATGGTCAAATCGACGCTGGACACCTCGGCGAGCGTCGTCAGTTCAATGTCGAGGGAGCGGGCCAAGGTGGCCGAGGCTTCTGAGGTGGGGATGGCCTTGACTGCCAGCCCGGCCGCGACGCGCTCCCCGAGGGCGCGGATGGCCCATTCAGTGGTTGATCCCGTGCCCAACCCTACGATCATACCGGCTTCGATGTACTCGGCGGCTCGACGGCCGGCGGCTTCTTTCGGCGTCATGTCGTCACCCAATTTAAAGGCGCGTGCAATAGTGGATCTGGCGGGCGACTTCCTCAAAGCCGAGGCTGGGATACAAGTGCGCGCCGATGGGGTTTTGCGCCAGCGTCTCGATCTTGGCGCACTCCATACCAGCGGTGCGCAGATGCGCTAAGCCATGCTCCAGGAGTTGGCGACCCACGCCCTTGCCTTGGCAATGCGGTAGGACGGCGAGGTTGGGAATCCCGCCGATTTTGCTTTCATGGTCGATGCGAGTGGTGATGTAGCCTACTACCTCGCCGTCTTCCTCCCACACAAAGACGCCGCTCGCCCGCTCGCCGGCCACGTCGTCGTCGATATGGCGCAGCTTGCGAAATTGCCAGTCGCGTCCGCCGATTAGCCCGAAGCGCTGTTCGATGTTGCGGTCGATGGATACGCCGGGGAAGCAAACGGCCGTGATGTGCTTGAGCGCGGGCAAGTCCTCTGGGCGATAGGGGCGAATCACAGAGATCAGCTTCCAGTGGATACGGGGATCTGCAACAGCGCCGGATCCGGGGCGGTCTCGCGCCCGGCTAGCAACTCGGCAGCCCGCTCCTTGGCCGCTTCCATTTTGGGCTGCCGGACGCCGCGGTAGCCGCGCACCTCCTCGGGCAGCGACAGGATTTGCACCCAGGTGTGGTACTCGTCTGAGGAGCGCGGAGAAAAGTCGGTGATCAGGTTTTCGTACCAAGCGGCGAAGTCGCGCTCTTCGCGGTGCCACCACGAGGAGCAGAGCCGGCGGAGGAACTTCATGCGAGCGACCCACTTCAGCGTCCTGTCGCCCAGCTTGAGATCCGGGCGGAAGTCGCGGCCAAAGAGGCGCAGATGCGGCCGGTTCAGGTGGCGGTAGCGGATGCGGTCGCCGCGGCTCGGGTCGATGTTGTAGCGGCGGCGGTCGCGGCGATACTTCTCCTCGCAGGTGAGCAGATGGGCCACGTAGATCTCGTCCTTGATGGCGAGTACCTTGGCGAGTTGATAGATGACCGCGCGAGTGGCTGCGAAATCGAACTCAGGCCCGTCTTTGGCCTGCACGGCGAGTACTTGGCGGATGTAGCGGTCGGCGTACGCGAGGTTTTCGTACTGGATTAGGTCGTACACTCGCAGCGCAAAGTGCCGCCGCGCCGTGGCAATGGGCGTATCGCGGATGCGGTCGCGGTAGGCCGCGGCGACGCGCTTGCCCTTCTTTTTGGCCAACAGCGCAGTTTTGTCGGCGACTAGCTCGGCGTAGCTAAGTGGTTGTTCTTCGAGCGGAAAATGATTCGGATTGAGCGCTAGGTATCGGCCCATGTTAAAGGCTTTTAGGTTGGTCTCTAGGTCGCGGCGTACGGCCTGTCCAATAGCCCAGAGCAAGGTGTCTAGGTCTAGGGAGAGCAGCCCGCGCTGGAAGGCGACGCCGAGCATCATGATGTTGGCGTAGAGTTTGTTGCCCAAGTAGTGCTCGCAGATGCGGAAGAGATTCGCGCCGAAGTACGCGTCTGGCCGGGTGTGTTGGTGAATCAGGTCGGCTTGGTCTTCCGCCAAGAAGTCCTCTTGGCCGATGAGGGTGTCGATCGTGGGGGTCTTGGCAGTGTTGACGATGGCGGCGGTGCGCTCTGGATGGGCGATGCGGTAGCGGCCTTGGGGTTCGAGGCCCCGCGCCGCTTCGAGTACGTCGAGCCCGAGGAGCAAGTCGGCCTTGCCGCAGGGAATCAGCGGGGAGACCGGGGTGCCCTTGGGTGCGTAGCTCAAATGCGAATAAACCGAGCCGTTGCGGATGGCCAGCCCCTTCTTGTTAGTCAGCCGCACTTCGTAGCCCTGTCGCACTCCGGCTTGCGCTAGCACTGAGGCCACCACGTTGACGCCCATGCCGCCGACCCCGGCTATGTAGGTGTACCAGATATCGGTTAGCGGGAGTTGTACGGGTGCGGGCAACTGGCTGGCGTCAATGGGCGGGGTCGAGACGGTGGGTGGAGCTTTG